>CALKVM010000037.1:0-15213 GCA_938049695.1 uncultured Candidatus Nitrosoarchaeum sp.
GCAGGATCTATTGCATTTGGTCTATTTGTAGCTGCAATGACGATAACTTTTCCTCTAGCTTCTAATCCATCCATTAATGATAACATTTGTGATACTACTCTTCTTTCCACCTCTCCGGTTACTTCTTCTCTCTTTGGTGCAATTGAATCAATTTCATCTACAAAGATAATTGATGGTGATTTTTCTCTAGCCTCTTTGAAAATTTCTCTTAGTCTAGCTTCACTTTCTCCATAAAATTTACTCATAATTTCTGGACCAGAAATACTAATGAAATGAGCTTGACTTTCATTTGCAACTGCTTTTGCAAGTAGTGTCTTTCCTGTTCCAGGTGGACCATACAACAATACACCTTTTGGAGCTTCAATTCCTAATTTCTCAAAAATTTCTGGATGTCTTAATGGTAACTCTATCATCTCTCTTACTTTCTTTATCTCATTAGTTAAACCACCAATGTCCTCGTAAGTTACTTGAGGTACACCACGTAATGTTTCACCTTTTTCTGCAATATGGAAAACAGTTTTTTGAGTAACTAACACTGCATCTGCTGCCGGTGTTACTCCAATTACTTGAAATGTTAAACGACCACCAAAATATGGAACCATTACATTATCTCCTTTAATTAAAGGAACACTTTCAAGAGCATCTGCAAGATAGCGTTCATCAATTGGAGGAATCGCTTCAAGTGGTGCTACTACAACTTTTTCAGCTGCAACTGCTTTAATTTTTCTTACAGTAATGGTATCACCTATTGCAATACCTGAATTATTACGACCTAATCCATCAATTCTGATTATTCCTTTTCCTTCATCTGATGGATAAAGTGGAAGACATTTTGCAACGGTTCTTCTTTTACCCTTAATCTCAATTACATCACCAGTAGATGCATTTAGTGTATCCATAGAATCATAATCAATTCTTGCAACACCACGTCCCACATCTCGTGTATATGCTTCTAAAACTTTTAGAGAAAGTGCATTCTGGCTCATAAAACAAACTCTTCTGATCTAATTTTTATATCTTTGTGATAATTTTATCAAATTACACCGATAAAATCACAAGCTTAAAATCCTTAATGAACAGGACACGATCTACTTGGGTAAGAGACCATTAGTAAGAAGACGTGGCCGTGGAGGATTTCAATTTAGATCTACTTCTACTGGTAAAGTAGGAAGTAAAGCAAAATATCCGCGTTTTTCATTATCTGAACAACATGAAGGTCTAGTCATAGATCTAGTTCATGAGCGTGGTAGAGAAGCTCCTCTTGCCAAAATACGATTTGAAGATGGCTCAGTCTCTTTTATGCCCGCAGTTCTTGGTACTAAAGTAGGTGAAATCTTCCACTTTGGATTAAAATCAAAAATTGAAAAAGGTAATGTAATTAGTGTTCAAAATATTCCTGACGGAACCATAGTGTGTAATGTTGAAAAACACTTTGGTGATGGAGGTGCTATAGTAAAATCAGCAGGCACCAACGCAACAGTTTTCTCTCATGGTGAAGAGGGTGTCACATTAAAACTACCATCTGGAAAATTCACTACACTTAATCCAAAAAATAGAGCAATGATTGGAACTCTTGCAGGTGGCGGAGCCAGTGAACGATTCTTTATGAGTGCAGGTAACAAATGGCGTAGTTTTAGAGCTAAAGGAAAGAAATTCCCTATTGTCAGAGGTGTAGCCCAAGCAGCTTATGTTCACCCACACGGTGGTGGAAGACATCAACACGTTGGACAAAGTTCTACTGTTTCTCGCAATGCTCCACCTGGAGCTAAAGTAGGTAGCATTGCTGCCAGAAAAACTGGTAGAGCTAGAATCAAAGAGAGAACGTAATAATCTAATTTTTCTCACCTAAAATTGATTAATACCTCATTGAAACAATTTTTTGCATGTCAAAGCAAAGAATTAGAATTTTTGTAACTGGAAAAGTACAAGGTGTATTTTTTCGTCAAGCTCTAAAAGTAATGGCTAAAAAAAATGATGTTTTTGGTTGGGTAAAAAATCTCAAAGACGGTAGAGTCGAAGCCGTACTTGAAGGTAATGAAGAAAAAGTAAGTAGACTAGTTGAATGGTCTCATAGAGGACCAGCTAATGCACGAGTCGAAGATGTAGAAATTCGAAATGAGAAATTTGTTGGAGAATTTTCCAAATTTGATGTGTTGTATTAATTAATTGTTTCAAAAGCATTTTTTATGATTTCTTTGAGTTCTGTGATTTCTTGTCCTATTTTGATTTGTAATATTTGAGGATGCTCTTTTCTGCTTTTTTGAATTTTAATTATAATGCCTTCTCTTTCTGGTTCTACATCTGCAAACCATCTAAACGTCATAGACTTTCCAAAAACAACTCTATGCATTCTTATATCTTCAACCACATTTTCTCCTAATGAAAGACAAAATTCTCTTACCGAATCAAAAAGTGGCTGAGTTGTACTTGGAATCTGCTTTTTAAAATCATCATAATTTCTCTTGTTTCCAAAAGAAACTATTCCTTCCATGACAGTGAAAATTTAATTTTGATTATAAAGGTAGTAGATCTGTTGGTTCCAGTCTAGGCGGATAACCCCATCTCAAGGCATACAAGATCCGCCACGTAGACGAGGAAGCGTGGATGCTCCACCTTACGATTGCTCCCTCCCGGACCTCATCCATTTCGATGGTTCGAACTTAGACGTTATCCCTTCGGATAATTCTAGTCCTGCAACCACCCGCCTCGGCGTGATTTCATTTCCGCACACCAAGCGGGAATTACCTATCTAGAGATTTACCCAACAGTTGCTGATCTCTGCATATAGCCGGTTTCAGAACAGGGCACGGCTAGCACCCTAATCCTACCTACTACCGTTTTTTCTAAGATGATATGTTATATTTGCATTAGGTTTGATTCTCTTTTAGTTTTAAAACCATATTACACACAGAGCAGATCTCCCCAGTGCATTCATTGCCACATTTTATACAAATTATCTTTTGTTTGTGGTTGGTATTCTTTACAATTTGAGATACCTTGATTATTGATTGATAGAGATTGTTTTTAATTCCACTGTGCTTACCTTCTAAAGAATTTAAAAATTCACGAATTTCAGTTCTTATTCCCTCATTCATGTGTGGGCAAGGCTCTGTTTGAAATGGAATATCATTTGTAAATGCATAAAATACAATTTCAGATTCATAAATCTCACAAAATGGTTTTATTTTTCTCAATGTATTAGTAGAAGTATCAGGATCCATCCAACCAATCTTGGTAGTATCTCCAGATAACATGTTTATTACAAATGTCTGTAATGTGTCATCTAAATTATGTCCTGTTGCAATTACATCTGCACCAATATCTTTTGCTGCATGATCAATTGCACGTCTTCTTAAAGTTCCACATATAGAACATGAAGATGTTTTTTCATTTCCTCTCAAATCTAATGCTTCATCTAATGTTAAATCAAATAATTCTTTATAGGAAAAAACTTTGTGTTCTATATTTAATTTGGTACAAAATGCTTCAACAATTTCCAATGCCTCATTTCTATAACCTGGAATACCCTCATCAATTGTTATTGCCTTAATTCTAAAATTATGTGTTGCAGCCATTTGATTAATAATGTTGAGCAAAGCAAGTGAATCTTTACCGCCAGATACTGCAACGGCTACTAATTCATCATGTTTAATCATATTGTATTTTGAAATAGTTTTTGCAGTTTTTCTTAGAATAGAATTTGAAAAACACTCTGAGCATAATTTTTCTCCAGAATATTTACGAGTATATGCTGCCTGATTTTCACATCTATCGCATTTCATTAAATTATGCACTTTTTTTCCATTAATGATTCTTATTTTCTAGATGGTAAACCAGCCTGATTTGATGTACGATAATGCAATATTCAAGCCAAATAATGCAAATGTGAATGCGTAAATTCCCCACATTGTTATATTTACTGCCTTGTCTGAGATTTTTTTATCGATAATAGTATGAATGAATTTTCCTCCATCTAAAATTGGTAGTGGTAACATATTGATTATTCCAATAAAAAATGAAATCATCCATAGCCATAACAAGAACATTGAAATTCCTGGATCCTTCCATTCAATAAAATTCAAAACAGGTTTGTATGCAAATGAATTATCTCGTATAATTCCAATTAGTCCTTTTTCCGGATCTTCAGGTGAGGGTATCACTTCAATAGGAAATTGTAATACTTGTCTGTCTCTAAGTATGGAAACTTTGGCAATTTCACCAGGCTTTAGATCTGCTTTTTGAAAATCTAACGGACTCAGTATCTGGATTCCGTTAATTGAAGTAATGACATCGTTTGCTAGTAATCCCGCTTTATCTGCTCCTGAATCTGGAATTATTGAAAGTACCAATACTCCATCTGGTAAATCATAAAATATACTTAGTAATGGTTCAGGTACAACCATTGCAAAGAAAGGATTTGTCAATAATATCGCTCCTAACACCAATGCAAAGATTACATTTGAAGTAGCTCCTGCACCAATGACTCTTAATTTTGAAATCTTTTTTGCCTTGTTAAATTCCTCCTCATCTGGTTCTACAAATCCTGCAAACATTGCAATAAATATTGCAAATCCGCCTGTTTTGATCTTAATTTTTTCTAGTGTTGCAACAATACCATGAGCACCTTCATGAATAATCAAAACAATTGGTATTGAAAGTAAAAAGTATAAAATTGCTGGTCCTGATGTCAAAGTTACGCCAGGAATTAATACTGTTAATTGTGAGAATTCAGTTGGGGCTACAAAGAATTTAGAAACATTTGATAGCAAAAACCAAAATGCAAAGCCCATCATAAGAAAACCTGCAACTACACTAACATTAGCAAAAACTTTGATTCCTCGCCTGGTTCGTCCTAGAATTTTTGTTAGAATAGATTGTACTTGCTGATTTTTGTATACTAGACTGTATATTTTCAACTCAAAGCCATGTTTTTCTAATTTTAACCCCTTGGCAATACCTAAAATTATTACCCATGCTATTAGGACATAGATAATCGAATTTTGAGTAATAAAATCAAGGTTCAAACTAATTGTTAATTTTTTAAACTACGGTCATTTATAGTTACTATGCAATCAATCATAATTATCTCAACTTATCCTAACAAAAATTCAATTAATAAAATTGCAAACAAACTAGTCAAAGATAAGATTATTGCGTGTGTTAACATTACTAAAATTTCATCAATTTATTCTTGGCAAGGTAAAATTAAAAACACATCAGAATATCTTGCATTATTTAAAACTACACAAAAAAACAAAAAATCTCTTAAAGAAAAAATCAAAGCAACTCACCCTTACAAAGTTCCTGAAATTGCTGAAATTAACATTACATCAATAAACAAATCTTATCTTAAATGGTTAGTAGAATCAACAACTTAGGATTCTATGGCATAACGTAACAAAGAAACTATTCCTCCTAATCCAGTTACTCTAAGACCGATATCAGTTGATGAATCTACACTGTAAGTTTTTACACCTTTACTTTCTGCTTCATTGAGAAGTTCTATGACTTTTTTTTCGTCATTTGTTTGAATTGCTTTATCTGAAAAAACAAGTAACTCAACAGCACCAAATTGATTTGCTTTGAGGGTTTCCTCAAACCCCATAGTGAATTTTCTACTTTTTTTGTTTGCTCTTAGCATAATCTCATCAATAATTGAAGATACTTTGGCTAGTTTACTCTCTGACATTATTTCTTTCATAGTCTGAGATTTCGTAAAAGTGTAAATTCCATCTTCCCCCCCTGAATCAATTCCCTCTGTAACCTGAATTTTATATTTTTGAGCATTTTGTGATTTTAAAAGAAAATTAGAAAATCTTTTCTTTGTTTCTCCTGGACCAAAAATAACAATAGAATCTGTTTCTTTAACTATCGAAAACACTGCCTGTTGAACCTGTTCAAAGAATTTTTCAATATTGAAATTTGTTTTGTATCTTTTTCCGCCTGCACCTGAATACATATTTGGAATAAACTCCAAATGCGTTCCTTTCAGTCTTGCAATGCCACAATCTGCAGTATCAATTGCAACTAGCACAAAACCAATTTGCTTATTGTTTGATTCAACTAGATTTTTCTCAATTGGCAACCATTTTTTTGTAATTGTAATGCCATCATTTACTTTAAGAATAAACGAATGATGTGAACCATGAGGTACAGATTCATTACTTGACTCTAATATAGTGCCCCCAATTCTTAATCTATCTAAAACATCATCTAGTGATATTTTTTCTACATTAAGTGCAATTCTTACTCTAATTCTTTCTCCTTTGTCAGGTCTTGCATAATCTTTTTCTAATTTGATTACTCTGGTAGTGTCGCCCACTATTCTGTCTCCTTCTTTGATTATACGGCGCAAATTCAATAAATCATCCGAATCTTCTGGCATTACAGAAATGGAATTTTCGTCAATTATTTTTGTAATCATGATGTTATTCTAATTAACAGAAACAAAAGAGTTTAGTTTGTAACTTCGCTAGTTTTTGTCTCTTCAGTTTTTTTCTTGAGGTAATTTTCAACCCAATCCAAGGTAAGAACACCTGATTCAGATAGATTTGTTAGAGAATTTGCAGAGGCTTCACCTACCACTTTTCCATTATTTTTTCTCAGTTGACGCCACTTTAATGCAGTATTTCCACTCTTTGAATTATATATAATTCCAAGAATATCTCTTGCATTAACAAATGTAATGTCTCTTACTTTTTTCAAAGTGACCTTGTCTGCTGCTTCTACATAGATTGAACCCAGACTGTCTTCTCGTTCTGCAAATACCTCTGGATCTTCCAAGTAATTTCTTGGAGCATAAGAACGACATGTACTGCCAATTACGAATCTTCTAAAACTTTCTAATGATGCTGGAGTATCAATTGCAACCATTTTGAATGAATCAATAATTCGTCATTTATCAATCTTCTTGAAAGACTCAATAGGCATCTGCCTGAATTATGCCTTGCGGGCAGTGATGACCCTATCCCTTTGATTGATGATGAGGATCTTGAGTTCTGAGCCTGCTCTTAGAATTTTTATGACAGACATGATAATTTCATATCATGAAATCCTTAACCGAATATCTTACCTATAATGTAAAAACACGGAGGGCTTTTCTCAATATTACTCCTGACATAAAAAAACTAGTTCTTAAAAGTAAAGTGCAAGAAGGACTTTGTCTTGTAAATGCAATGCATATCACAGCAAGTGTTTTCATTAATGATAATGAAAGTGGATTACACCAAGATTATGAAAAATGGTTAGACGCACTTGCACCACATGAGCCAATTGATCAATATGAACACAATAAAACAGGTGAAGACAATGCTGATGCTCATCTAAAACGACAAATAATGGGCAGAGAAGTTGTTGTTGCTATTACTGATGGTAAATTAGATTTTGGTCCATGGGAGCAAATTTTCTATGGAGAATTTGATGGGCAAAGACCAAAAAGAGTTTTAGTTAAAATTATTGGAGAATAATTTATCCAAAATCTGCATCGCGTTTCTGACTTTGTGATTCATTCTTTCTTGCAGAAGCTCTGAATTCATCATCATGATTTTGAGGTCCATGACCACATTTTACACATGCTACTCTGAATCCATCATCATTTTTTTGCCAACTTTCACAGCCACAAAAGCATGCCATGTTTAGTATAATTTTCTAATATGATATATCCTTTGGGATAATTGAATTACGAAAATTTATTTTAAGTTGATTTACAACATTCACCCATTGGAATTTCATGATCATGAGGACATTTTCTTGGATGCTTTAACATGGTACAAAGAGCATCGGTAAATTGTTTATTCATGTGATGTTCAATTCCACATACCATCTCCTCATCAATTGCAACTTTTAATGCACTATCCATCAAAACTTCTAATAATCTACTATTTCTCATCATGCTAGAGCCAACTCTTTCTCCATCTTGAGTGAGAGTTACACCTGCTTTGTTATAGTTTACAAGATTTTTCTCATTTAATTTTTTGAGCATTTGTACAACACTTGGTTGTCTAACATTGAGCATTTTTGCAATTGTGCTGATTTTGACAGATTCTCCCCTTTCTTTAATGTGCCAAATTGCCTTTAGATACATTTCAACATGCTCAGCTTCAGCGGTTCCTACAAATAGAGTCTCATCATTTATTGCATCCATGTTATACAGCCTTTGAATCTTTTAATAAATATTCAAAGTATTGTCGTGCAAATCCAGCTAATCCTGTATGATCTGCCCAAATTGCAACTAGATCAGATGTATTCATCTCTCCCATTTCTGGACCCAGTAAGATTACAACATATCGTTTATCTGAAATTATTCCTCCTCCAAAGAGTCCTTTTTTGATTTTTACAGTTGCAACTCTACTTATTGCCTTGAGGGACTCTTTGTCAATTTTATCTGAAGTTAGTATTGTAATGTCTACGCCCTTATCATGCAGTGATCTTAATTTTGGTAATGCCTGTCTGACTAACTCCTGTCCTGCTTCAGGTAATGCAATCATTACCTCATTTCTGCAAGATTCAACCATCTCCAAAATTTTTGAGGCGATGTTTATTGCACCTGATAATACCCATATGTCTGGTTTCTCTCTTGTTCCACTTTTTTCATACATTGGTACCAGTTCATTTAGAATGATACTTTGATTTTGCGAAAAATCGTTTTGCATTTTCTGTTTTGTAGTCTCCAATCCTGTAGATGGAGATTTTGCAAAGTATTTTGTTGGTCTGGAATCATCAGAGCCAATCCATCCTTTTTCTTCTAATGTTCCTAATACCTCATAAATTTTTGAATAAGGAACACCTGATTTTTGACTAAGATCAGAAGCTGTTAATTCCCCTGTTTTGAGTAACGATGAAAATGTCCTAATTTCATAGCTAGTAAGACCAATTTTTTCTAGAGATTTTCTTGTCTTATCTGATATGTTCATGCGATCTAGTCGATCAGTTTTGATATTTAAACCCGATATGCCTGATTCCTAAATTCCACACGGGGGCAAGTGTGAAATGCGTTATATACTATTTCGGAAAAATTCCCAATATAGTCATGGCATTAATTCAGATTTCCAATCAATCAAGTAAAAGTCTAGGAAAGAAATCTACCATTAGATTCACTCAAAGCATATGTCCAGACTGTAACATGATTTTAGATGCTGAAGTATTTGAGAGAGAAGATAAAGTCTACATGTCAAAAATTTGTCCGACTCACGGCGAATGTGAGGAATTATACTTTGGTTCTTATCAA
The DNA here is from genome assembly GCA_938049695.1 of uncultured Candidatus Nitrosoarchaeum sp. Lineage (GTDB taxonomy): Archaea > Thermoproteota > Nitrososphaeria > Nitrososphaerales > Nitrosopumilaceae > Nitrosarchaeum. The sequence continues at coordinate 9,227 of CALKVM010000037.1, forward strand.
ATGTACAAGAAATTCAGTACATACTGGGTGGATGGAAAAGGTGCACATTCTCCAAACGTAATGATTGACAAATGTTCATGTCCAAATAATTGTGGATTATGCTCAAATCACCTGTCCCACAGTGGACTGGCAAACATGATTGTAACTAACAGATGTGATTTGACATGCTGGTATTGCTTCTTTTATGTAAAGAAAGGCCTTGAAGGCGCTTACATGTACGAGCCAGATCATACCCAAGTAAGAGGAATGATGAAGACTCTAAAGGCTGAAAGACCAATTCCAGGTAACTCTATTCAGATTACTGGTGGTGAGCCAATGCTCAGAGAAGACATTGCTGATGTTATTAAAATAATGAAAGAAGAAGGTGTTGACCATGTTCAGATGAATACCAATGGTATTAGACATGCCATGGATCCAGAAGCTGCAAGAGAAGTAAGACTAGCTGGATGTAACAACTTGTATCTTTCCTTTGACGGTGTAACTGCAAGAACAAATCCAAAAAATCATTGGGAAATTCCATATGCCCTTGATAGCTGCAGAAAAACCGGTACAACTGTAGTATTTGTCCCAACTGTAATCAAATCAATTAACGACCACGAACTAGGTGGAATTATTCGATATGCCCAAAAGAACATGGATGTAGTTCACGCTGTTAACTTTCAACCAGTATCACTAACTGGAAGAATGGGTAAGGGAGAACGTGAAAAATACAGAATTACAGTTCCAGATTGTATTCAAAGAATTGAAGAGCAGACAAACGGTGAGGTAACTGTAGATGACTGGTTCCCAGTACCAAGTTGCATGCCATTAACTAATGTTATTGAAGCATTCTCTAGTAAACCAAAGTATGAATTATCAATCCACTTTGCTTGTGGTGCAGGAACATACATCTTTGAAGATGCAGAAACAAAGAAATTTGTTCCACTAACTAAATTCTGTGACATTCAAGGAATGCTTGAACTATTTGAGGACAAAGCAGAAGAGATTCGTTCTGGTAAAAACAAATACTTTACAATGCTAGAAGTTGTAAGAAAACTAAAGGGCTTTGTTGATACAAAGAAACAACCAGCTGGATTAGACTTGGCAAAGATGTTTGGCAATATACTGATGAAAAGATCATTTGAATCAATTGGTTCATGGCATGTTAAAGGATTATTCCTTGGTATGATGCACTTTCAAGACAAATACAATGAAGATTTAGAAAGATTACAAAGATGTGATATTCACTATTTGACTCCAGATCTTAGAATTGTTCCATTTTGCGCATTTAATGTAATTCCAGAATGGTATAGAGACAGAATTCAAAAGAAATATTCCATAACTGTAGAAGAATGGGAGCAAAGAGAAGGAGTTAAACTAGAAGATGGTCTTTATCGTGGTCTAATGAGACGTGGAGCCGGAGATGAACTTGCAGCAGGTTGTGCAAAGAGCCAAATGTTCCATGATGCCGCTCAGGCAACAATGTAAAAGAATTTTTCAACACAAGAGCTTAAAAAGTCTAAAATTAATTTGTCATATTGAAAATTCTTCTCATCTCTCCAACATTGCAGGGCATAGGAGGAATAGCTCAACATGTACGAGATTTGATAAAATTTTTAAAAGAACATGGACATGACGTTGATATAATTTCCTCAGAAAACATACCTACAATTCCATTTAAAAAACTCAAAAATCCTAGCTTTCTAATTTCCTCTTTTTTTAAAACAAAATTTATGAAAGATTATGATATAGTACATGCTCAACACCCAATAGCAGCACTTGCAATGAGAAATATTTCCGGAAAAAAAATTCTCACCATCCATGGAATTTACAGTGAACAAATTGGAATGTTACATGGAACATTAAGTTCAAAACTTTCCAATAAATTTGAAAAAAATGCATTTAGCTGGGCAGATGCAGTTACAGCAGGTTCTAAAGAGGCTTTTGATTATTATAATAAATTAGGATCAAAAGTGTTTTTTGTTCCTAATGCTATCGATATTAAATCACTACCATCCGGTTTTGACACAAAATATGAAAAGCAGATAATTTTTGCAGGTAGATTATCAAAGGAAAAAGGAATACTGACAATCTTGGAAACTGCAAAAAGTCTTCCAAAAGATGTTCATTTGATAATCATTGGTATTGGACCTGAGGAAAACATTGTAATTGAATCTGCAAAAAATCTTGAAAATGTGCACTTTTTGGGCTATCAACCAAAAGAAAAAACCATTCCGCTAATCAGAGGCTCAATTTTGTTAATTCAACCGTCATTTGCAGAAGGAATTAGTGCTACATTGCTTGAATCTATGGCATGTAAAACACCAATAATTGCTACCAATATTGGTGGAAATAAAGAACTGTTTGTTCATAATAAAACAGGAATACTGATAGAGCCTGGAAATTCAAATGAACTATTAAAAGAAATAATGCGTATGTTAAATGATCAAAATCTAAGAGATGAAATTGCTAGATCTGCTTATGATGCAGTACAGAAATACGATTGGTCAAATGTAGGACAACTTTATCTTGATTTGTACGAAAAACTACTAAAATCATAGCCATTAATGTATTTATGATTTTAACATTTTTTCTAAACCTTCATCAAATTTTATTCTTGGTTGCCAATCTATTTTATTTTTAATCTTCGATATGTCTGATGTTATATCATCAATAAAAATTTCTTTATTCTCTTCATAATCTACGTTTATTTTTTGTGATGTCATTCTTTCAATTTTCTTAATGATATCTTCAAATGAATATGATCTTCCAGCACCTACATTGAAAACTTCAAATTTAAAATCATAATCTATTAATTTTACAATTAAGTCCACAAAGTCATCAACATGCAAAAAATCTCTTTTACTATTTTTGTTAACAATGGTTAATTTTTTACCTGTTTTTACTGAATTAATTAAATTGGTTATCAGAAAACCCTCCCGCATAGATTCACCAAAAATATTGAATGGTCTTAATATGATCAGATTGAGATCAGATCTATTACAATAGAATTCGCATAATCTTTCTCCAATATACTTGCTTTCAGTATAAGCATTATGTGGATTTATGGGATGATTTTCATCAATAGGGCAATATTTTGGATTACCGTAAACATAACTACTGACATAAATCATTTTTTTTACTTTCTTTTGAATGCAATATTCTAAAACATTTAATGTTCCAATTACGTTATTATCAAAATATTCACTCCATTTCAGTTCGTTCTGTGGCGTTTTTCCACCTAAATGGATTACCATGTCTACCGAATCTAATTTCATAACTTGTTCTTTATTCTGTAAATCTATACGCTCAGAATTATTTGAATCTATTATCACTTTTAATTTGTCTAATCTTTTTACAATTTTTTTTCCTATAAATCCCGATGACCCGGTAACTAGTATTTTGCCCATTAAATTTGTTAAATAGATATGGTATCTAAAACTTATCGTACCAAATGTTTAAGAAATTACAACAATTTTTAGAAACTATGATCAATGTAAATGATTAATTAATTGGTATTTTGATGAATTATTGAATGTCTTCAATTCTAAAAAATAAAAATATTCTTGTTACAGGTGGTTCTGGCTCTATTGGTCAAGCTATTGTAACAAAAGCTTTGGAAGATGGAGCAAAATCAATCAAAGTTTTCAGTAACGATGAAAATGGATTATATGAAATGGAACAAACATTTACTGATAAAAAAATTGAATTTATTATAGGTGATATACGAAATTCTGAAACTGTAAATTCTACTGTCAAAAATGTAGATATAATTTTTCATGCAGCAGCTTTGAAGCATGTTGATAGATGTGAATTAAATCCTTTTGAGGCTTTTACTGTCAACATTATTGGAACAAATAATATTGTAAAAGCAGCTGTAAATGAAAATGTAAAAAAAGTAATTTCTATTAGTACTGATAAAGCAGTTAACCCAATAGGTGTAATGGGTGCAACCAAATTATTGGGAGAAAAAATATTGTCAGCAGAAGCGTTTCATAATAAATCTAATACTGTTTTTGCTTCAGTTCGATTTGGTAATGTTTTTCATACTAGAGGCTCAATTTTACCAAGAATTGAAAATCAAATCAAAAAAGGAGGACCAATTACACTTACTGATCAAAGAATGAAACGATTTTTTATGACTAAAAATGATGCTGTTAAATTAATTGTAAATGCAACCAATCTTGCTATAGGAGGAGAAATTTTTATTCTTAAAATGCCATTGTTGTATCTTAAAGATCTTTTTGAAATAATGAAAGAAATTTTAGCTCCAAAATATGGGTTCAAACCGACTCAAATCAAGACAACCCATATTGGAATTAGACCCGGCGAAAAATTAACTGAATATCTTCTTACTGATTTTGAAATGGAACATGTTTTAGAAACAAAAGATTTTTTTATATTGCCATCTCTTTTTGAGTCAATTTCTAAATCAAAATATCCCGGCGCCAAAAAACCCGATAATCTTCACAACTATTTTGAAAAAATGAAACCAATTGATATTAAAGAAATAAAAAAAATGCTGAAAACTGTCTATGACTAGAATAATTTAAAATATTGAAGAATAAATTTTTGACAATAAAATTACACTTTTTATAATTATTTAATAAAACTGATTTTAACAAATGTAATAAACACTAGATCAATTATAATATTTACAAGTAATTTCTAGTCCTTTCTTTAACGAAACTTGGGGTTTCCAATTAAAATGAGAATTCATTTTGGAAATATTAGCACAAACGTCCAACACATCATTTTTTCGAATTTTATCTTTTTTTGATATTATGCGCATTTTTTTATTAGAAAAATTGAGAACTATATTAATTAAATCTGTTATGGAAGTACTTTTTCCAGTTCCAAGATTATATGTATCATATCCTTTTCTCTCTGAATTGATGATATTCAATAAACCGCTTATGACATCATCAATGAAAATAAAATCTCTTTTTGGTGTTATGTTTCCAAGTGTAATTTGTGAATCATGTATTACTTGATTAATAATATTAAAAACAAGATTTGATTTTGAACTATTAGATCCATAAACAGAAAATATTCTAGCAACACGTATGTTCAAACCATAAGTTAGAGCATATGTTTCGCATAATATTTCACTCATTCTCTTACTAGAAGCATAGTTAGATAAGGGCGGATTTGATTCAGTCTCAGAAAGAGGTAAATTTTTTGAATTTCCATATACGTGACTAGAACTCAAAAAAATAAATTCTGCATCTTTTTTTCTAGCTATTTCCAACATTCTTTGAGTTCCATTAACATTAATTTCATAACATTTTGATGGATTAGTATTACAATAGTCCACATCACTCAAAGCAGCCATGTGAATAATTTTTGAAAAATTATTTCGTAACTTTGAATTGCTAATCTTACTTATGTCAATACTTGATGACATAAAATTTTTAAATGATTTTTGTTTTCTTTTAGATATTCCAAAAACTTTATAATTTTGATTTAGAAGTTGAGGTACTAGATAATTACCAATAAATCCACTAGAACCTGTCACAAGTATTTCTTTCAATATCTCTTTACCTGATCAGATGGTTTATTTCAATTTCACTTTTAATTTATTTATTATATAGCCTTAAAAAGCAAATGTTAGAGGGTAAGATATGACTAATGTCTTGATTACTGGTATTACGGGACAAGATGGAGCATACCTTGCAAAATTCTTATTAAAAAAAGGCTACAAAGTTTTTGGTACCTATCGAAGACAATCATCAAGTAATTTTTGGAGATTACACTACCTTGATATTTTTAATAAAATTAATTTGATTCCAGCTGATGTATTGGATTCAACATCCATATATCGCGCACTTGAAGAATCAAATCCGAGAGAAATTTATCATTTAGCTGCACAAAGTTTTGTAGCAGCCTCATTTGATCAACCACTATACACTAGTGATGTAACTGGATTTGGCTCAGTTAGAATTTTAGATGAAATTTTAAAATTTAATAACAAAATTAAATTTTATCAAGCTTCTTCAAGCGAAATG
>CALKVM010000038.1:0-14247 GCA_938049695.1 uncultured Candidatus Nitrosoarchaeum sp.
ATCAAAATAGATCCAGGATATAATAAATTAGTCATAAATTTTTAAAACAATGGCAACATAATGAATGAATCAAAAGACCATACACGTCATTATTGGATTAGACACAAAGAGGGTTACCTTTTTTGTGGGGTTTGTAAAAAGAAACGAGATGAATCCACACAAAATATGTTAGATGTGTAATTTTAAATCAAATGAGAATAATTAGCATAATTTAGAAAATCCAATTAAAGTTATAATGTCATGTAATAATGATAATTCGATGAAGGCAATAATTCTGGCTGGGGGTAGAGGAAAACGTTTACGCCCAATCACAGATTATGTTCCAAAACCACTTGTTCCTCTGAATAATATTCCCATTATAGAATGGCAGATAAGATATCTAAAGAAATTCGGAGTGGGGGAAATCATCATTTGTACAGGCTATAAAGCAGAAATGATCAAAAATTTCCTTGCCATGAAAAACAATCTAGGAGTTAAAATAAAATTTTCAGTGGAAAAAACACCATTAGGTACTGGCGGAGCTATCAAACAAGCAGGCTTGTCAATAAAAGCTAAATCCTTTTTTGTATTAAATGGTGATACCATAACTAACATCAATCTTGATCAATTAGCAAAAAAACAAAACTCTATTGCATCAATTGAATTAAAAACAAAATTCGGAATAATGGAGACCAATAATGATAAAGTTACTAAATTCAGAGAGAAAAAAGAAATCTCAGATGTATGGATGAATGCTGGAGTATATCATTTACAAAAAGAGATATTGCAAGACTTGCCAAAAAAAGGAGATATAGAAAAAACAGTCTTTCCAGATTATGCAAAAAAAGGAAAACTAACCACCGTTAAATTCAAAAACGCAATATGGTATTCTATTGACTCATTCAAAGATATAGAAGAATGCTCATTAGAGGTAGAAAAAATAATAAAATAAATAATTAATTTTAGGCGCCAGTTCTATGAAGTGTTACCATCATGTATGCTATTTCACTAACAAATGACGCATCTCCATTTGCAAATGCGGCATATTTTGTAGCATTATCCCAAAAGGTAATCTTTTGTGTCGAACTTTCAGCATTACTTTGTTCACTCAATGATTAGAATTATGAATTGCTTTCATAATATTCAACCTCAATGATAATTAACACAATACTAAAGAGTCAGATCATATTATAGGCAAAATTAATTCCACGGCTAATTATCAGGCTTAAATCCAAATTATATAATGATACAAATACATCAAAGCCAATTTCGGAAACACTAGAATATCCAAGTGTTACAGCTAGTCTATGCGATTAGCATATAGTTTAGGATCACTTCTTACAATAAATCAAGTTTTAGAGTGCTCAGAAATATTATCTCATACCAATACAGATACAATTTGGATTCCAGAAACATGGGGAATGGAAAATTTTTCGATGTTGAGCATGGTGTCACAAAAAGCATCAAAACCAAAAATAGGCTCATCTATAATCAATATCTACTCTAGAAGTCCCTCATCAATTGCAATGGGGGCTGCGACAGTAGATGCCCTCTCAAATGGAAGATTGATACTGGGTCTTGGAACAAGCAGTACCCCAATAGTAGAGGATTTTCACGGATACAAATTTGAAAATCCTGTTTTAAGAATGAAAGAATATGTAGAGATCATCAAAATGGCATTATCCGGAAAGCAGGTTAATTATACAGGGAAGATTTTTAATTTGAAAAATTTTACACTGTTAATAAAACCGCACAGGGTAAAAATTCCAATATACCTGGCAGCTGTGAATCAAAAAATGGTGGATTTGACATGGGAAGTTTCAGATGGGGTGATTTTTTATTTACGACCATTAAATGAAATGAAAGAAACCATACAAAAAATGCAATCAAAAAGAAAAATAGATGTCACATGTCAAATCATCACCTGTGTATCAGATGATGCAGAAATCGCCATAACTCGCGCCAAACAGACACTTGCATTTTATATTTCAGTTGGAAAAATATATAGAGAATTTTTATCAAAAAATGGGTTTGAAACTGAAACCAAGAATATCTTTGAGGAATTCAAAATATCAGGATTCAAATCAAATCATGAGTTAATTTCAGATAACATGCTAAAATCATTAACAATTGCAGGTACACCTGATCAATGTATTGCACAGTTACAAAAATTCCGTGATGCAGGGATAGATTTACCAACAATACAATTCAATCCGGTCGGGGATGTGCTGGATTCTTTTAGATTATTTACAGATACATTTTCTGAGGAAAAATAATGCCAAAAGTTGGAATTGCATCCTATGGAATCACAAAGTTCTCAAAGGATGATTCAAAAATTGAATCAGTTTTATTAAAATCTACAAAAAAACTATTTGACAACAGCCCTAACTTGAGTCGTAATGATATTGATGCGGTATTGGTATCTACCAATAATAACTCAAAATATCTATCTGCAATCTTGTCTGAAATGTCTGGAATTGAGCCTAAAATTGCCCATTCTATTGAAAGCCTATGCAATTCTGGAACAAATGCAATCGTATCTGCATATTCATACATTGCATCAGGATTAGCAGAGGTGGTTTTAGTATCAGGAGCTGAGAGGTATGATAGCCCAGGACAAATTCTAGAGTGGGATAATTCCAGGGGTGAATTCAAACATCCTATTTTTTGGGCTAGTATTTTTACAAAAGCATACAAGAGAGAATTTTCAGTTACGGATGAAGATCTAGCAATAGTGCCAGTAAAAAATCATAAACAATCTCAAAATAATCCTAATGCGTTTTCAGATAAAACATATTCTTTAGACGATGTAATAAATTCAAAAAAATTAACTGATGATCTTCGATTACTTGATTGCTCAAGGCCGTGTACAGGTGGTGCATCAATTTTACTTGCTTCAGAAAACGCATGTAGAAAATTCACAGATGAGCCAGTCTGGATTACTGGAATAGGGCAAAAAACAACTTCGGCAGGATTTACAAAAAATATGGCATTTAGTTCAATGGAATCAACACAGGTTGCTGCATCAACTGCATTTAAAATGTCCAAACACAATGTAAATGATATAGACGTTGCAGAAGTTCATGATGCATTTTCTGTCTGTGAGCCAATGGCTTTGGAATCATTGGGGTTTACAGATAAAGGAAAAGGAATGGGCATGATAAAAGAATTATACACTACAAATAATTTAAAAATTAATCCAAGAGGCGGATTGATTGGATCAGGGCATCCATTAGGTGCAACGGGAATTGCACAAACAATTGAGATTACCCAGCAATTGCAATCATGTGCAAACAAAAGACAAGTAGAGAATGCAAAGATTGGATTAATTCACAACATGTCAGCAGCTGCTACATCATCAACAGTTTTGGTCTTAGAAAGATGAATTTTGAATCTGAGTTAAAAAAAGGAAATTTTACCATAGCAGAATGCATACATTGTAAAAAAATTGTGTGGCCACCATCCGAATTTTGTAATCAATGTTTCAAAGAAGTTTCCTGGAGAAAAGGCTCGCATGAGGGAATAATTATTGAATTCTCAAAGCAAAATGAGGATTATTTTTGCCTAGTAGAAATTGAGAATACCATAAAAATAATTGGAAAAGTATCTTCTGGAATTCCAAATACAGGCCAACATGTCAAGATAGAAAGATGTGGAATAAAAGATGAGAATTATTACTTTGAAATGTCCTTGATATGATCAAGTGAATTTAGTATAGATGTAAGGTGTATCAGCGAGTTGATCAAAAGTCCAAATAGTTGGAAGTGTGACTGTTTTTATTACTTTAAGACCATGTTTGTCAATCAATGTGCTCCACCCACCTTCAGATTGATTATCAGATAGATGTCTCTTTGAGTTAGTACCAGCAAAAACAATGCATGTATTTTTTTTAAGATTAGTTGAAGAAATTTTTTCAATAATATTTGTTGCCAAAACATCACCCCCCATCTGGGGCAATCCACCAATAAAAAATACAGGACGTGTTAAATTTAATGTAGAGTAATCAAATTCAATAGCATCAACACAGATAGGATTAAAATTGACTTTTGTTGCAGTTGAAATTGTATTTTGTAATTCCACCAACACATCATCTATTTCTATACTTGTTGCGTGTAAATCTAAAATTTTTGCACAGTATGCAATTCTTCCATCTCCAGAACCAATGTCTACTAATTCTTTGTAATCAAAACTTTTTGCAATCAATGTTGCAATGTATGCTGAAAGAATCCAAGTTGGATAAAATGGCTGACAGCTAGAGCCATGTTTGATGCTATTTAGCCAGTATTCATTAATGTCACCTTCATACACAGTACACAAAACACCTGCAATTTTTTGCTCATAGAAATTATGATAAATTGGATTCTTTGCAGCAAAATTATGCAGAAATTCCAGATGAATATAATTTATTGGAAAAGATTCTGAGGCTGAAACAGGAATTAGTTCCTGGATATGACTATGACCATCATAGACCCGTGTAAATTCTTGTTTTAGCATGACTAAACTTTTGGCGAGTTGCTCAAGCATCATAAATGTCTTTAAAATGGGATTGATAAACTCATTGTGAAATAAGTATGAAAATACAAGTTTTTTTAATCTTTTGATTTAATTATTTTCAGAATTATTTTAGATCATATCTTGGCACTTGGATTCCAAATATTGTATGCTTAAATAAAAATAGTATTTTTCAAATACTTATTCAAATCAAAAAATATTTGATACAGTTAAAAACAATATTTTAACAACATCTACCAAAATTCACTACTGAATCGTCATTATTTCATGAGATGGTTACTTTAATTTTTATACTAGGAGTTGGAATAAACTCGAATTAAAATGAAAAACATTTTTACAGTTTTAGTCATTACACTAATTACAGTTTCAACAATCCCTGCATTCTCACAATCTCAAATTACATCTGATAGCAACACTTCATCTACTCAAATTTGCAGTGATGGATGGTACATTACAGGGTATTTTCTCCCATTAGAAATGGACTATTCTTCAAAAATGAGTCCAATCATAATTGATGGAAAAGTACATAGTTTTAAGATTGATTTTGTAAATGAAGTAAAAATTCAAGGGTGGGGCAAAACTATTTCTGGAGAGTATTTAGGCTCGTATGATGGGAAATTCTATCTTAGCAGTACACCTTTGGATTCCCTTGGAAATAATTTAGTGGTTGGAAGTATAGCAGTTGATCCACAAATCATAAAACGTGGGACAAAAATTACAATTCCAACATTACCAGAACCTTGGAACATGGCAGTTTTTAACTCAAATGATGTTGGCTCTGCAATTATTGGAAAACATATTGATGTCTATACAGGAGACGGACTTGATGCCAGAAAAGAAGCATTTCGAATTACAGGGTATGATAATTCTGTTTGTGTTGTAAATGAGTCATCACCAACGAGCCAATCACCAGAGGATACAGTGAACTTGAGTAAATCTACTTTAAAGAAAATTCCTGATTGGGTAAAAAATATATTTATTTGGTATGGAGAAGATAAAGTTTCAGAAGACGATTTGCTAAATGCAATAAAATTTTTAATCAATCAAAGAATTATCAAAATAAATTAAATTCTAACCGTTTTTTATTTTCATAAATATCAGGCACATATATGATAGAAAAAACTCATGGTGATTCAGTTCATTTGTTTTATGTCTAATCAATAAAATTTAGAGGGATATTTTGATATACTGTGATTAAGAAACCAAACAAGAATGATTCAAGTTCAGAAAAAATACAATACAAGAAACACCACTTACAATACCCTTCAATATCACCTCATTATGAGAGGGTATTCTGTAATTACCTGCCGTACTAAATCTAAACTAGAGATAAAAAAGCATGCGTAGCAAAATGACTTCAATTTCATTAACAAGACCAAGTGAAAAAACAGGAAAAGACAATAAAAAAATTGCACGAACACGTAGACAGCGCGGATATAATTGGGAAGATACGTTGGTGAAAAGATTCAATTCCGCTGAAAACTGGAAAGCATTCAGATTAGGTTCTCCAAGTATAGCATTGCCAGATGTTTTAGCAGTAAATAATCAAAATAGCATGATTTTCACCATAGAGGCAAAATCAGGTACAAGCACATCCCTTCCTGTTCCAGCAGATCAGATTGAGCGATGTCAGAAATGGATCAAGACATTTGATATTTACAAAGATAGAAAGGTGATACTTGCATTCAAATTTCTTTCGAAAAAAAGAATAGGATTAGGACAGTATGAAAGTAGAGAATTAAGAGAGTTTTACAAGATTTGGGACGAGTCCAAAGAGATAACAGACTGCGTTTGCACCTATGAGGGAGAGATATTTGCAAGGATTAACGGGAAGAGAGAGAAATTAGATCTTAAAGAACATGCAATGCCATTTAAAACAAAACACAGGTCTAGTGCCTAACTATCTAAAATAATAGCAGTGTTTTTTAATGAATAACAATATTTGTCATTATGGTAGAAGATAATTTGACAGAATCCAATGTAGAAACAAAAGAAAATGAAATGCATTCAAAGTCATTATTTGAAACAGTATCTGAATCAAAAGGAACACAGTCAAGAGTAAGCTTTGAGGAATTCACAGATGAGAGAACACTTGTCAGTTATGATGCATTTGGAAATAAACAAATGAAGATCAAAGTCCTAGAAGTCTCAGATGAAAATCCGCCATCAAAATGGAAGTTTGGAGATCGTGTTAAAGTCAGTAAAATACTAGTCACAATAAAACACCTAACATCACAAGAAGTAGAGGAAGGTGAATTTGACATTGAGGCAATAGAGCGAGAATTGGCTGAAAAAAGACATTATACGTCAACAAACAGATGGGTGCCTACAACTGATATCAAAAATGGATACGTTGTGGGTTCAAAACACACAACACTGATTAGCGATGCATCTGCTTTGGATTACATTGTATTCTAGTTTGATAAAATCGACGCATCATACATCAACATATTTCAACTAAAAACCTTTAAGGAACAGAATTTGAAATCTGGAATATGATTACAAAGACAATAGAAGTAAATGGTACAGAATTTAGACTCACACTAACTGATCAGGTGATTAGCCAGGTAAATAATCTCAAAAATCTGTATAATGCAGCATATGAAGATCCGGAGAGTTTTGAGGAGGTAAGTGCTGAGATTTCAAGTACTATTAATGAAATTGCAACAGCCGCAGAGCCAGAAGCTTCAGACAGTGACCTTGATGGATTAATTCAGGAAATCATTAAAGTCGTAGATAATAAAGCAGCAGAAATGAAACAGGAATTGGAAGGAAAGCCAGACAAGCCTACTACCAAAAAATCTAAATCAAAAAAATAGAACCATTTGACCTGAAAATCAGAAAAATTTGTAGTATTAGTTATATTGTAAATATATTATCAAAGGATATGGTAAGCGGTTGTGAATGTGGAATATGTGATCATCAAACAGAGGAAGAGTGTGTTAAAAAAGAATGCAAATGCTGTTTGAATTTCCATGAGAGATCAGGCCCCAAAAGAAAGTAAAATTGTTAATTTAAGTTCAAGTTAATTAGATATTTTATGACAACTACATTTTTTTGCCATATGGCGAGAACATCCAATCAAACGATGATCTTTACATCCACATAAAATACATTTTTTTTCTTTATTTTCCATAATTCTATAATTTTTCTATAATGTATTCAATATTATCCATTAATTTTTTATCTTCCAAGGATTCAAGAATTTTTAATCTCATATTTTTCAATCTGCTAGAATCTTCAGAGTATAATATGGCCATCGTTTCTATCTCTTTTTCAAAAGAATAATTCTTCAAATAATATTCAAATTTAGACTTTAAATCCGAAAAAGCAGTAGATTGAAATTTTTCAGTGTCAATATTGTTAATTAATACCTGAAAAAAACCATTGATCTTCAAGATTTCCTTTTTAATGATTACTAAATCTCCGGGCTTATCTTCAAGTTTTGTAAGTGTGTTATGAGCAATTATGATCTTTTCTAAGACGCTTTTCAAATATTCATAAGTTACCATGATTAACTTTGGATTGTTGTAATCTAATCTAAAAGTTTAGAATAATTCTTAGTTTATCGTGATTTTACTCTTAACTTTAAATTATCACTGGTTCCGCTAACTGACAATGCAAGGTGATGCTTATCTCAAATGTATTGATCCTCACTGTGGATTAGAATATCCAATAAAAAGCACCAATGTTGAATGTGAAAAAGGTCACCTATTAGACGTAAAATACAAAAATAAACCCTCAGATAGTCTAAAAGAGGTATTTTATCAGAGAAGAAATTCTCAAGGAAATATTTTCAATGAAAGTGGGGTTTGGAGATTCAGAGAGTTACTTAATTTTTGTCAGATAGATACAGAAAATATTGAAGAGTGTTCAAAATATCTAGTTTCATTAGATGGTGCAGAAGGCAGACAATCAAAACCATACCACATGTCAAAGGCAGCAGAGTTCATAGGAATTTCTAATGATAAGTTATGGTTACAACCAGAAGGATACAATCCAAGTGGTTCATTCAAAGATAATGGGATGGCAAGTGCAGTAACACATGCCAAAATGGTTGGTGCAAAAAAAATCGTTTGTGCATCTACTGGAAATACATCAGCTTCTGCAGGAATGTTTGCAGCAAATGAAGGAATACGCTGTGACGTATACATTCCATCAGGTCAAATTGCTCCAGGGAAATTAAGTCAGGCATATCAATTTGGGGCTCAGATAATTGAAGTAGATGGAAATTTCGATGATGCACTAAAACAATCCCTTGATGATGCAAAAAATCACAGTGGGTATACTGTAAACTCTGTAAATCCATTTAGAATAGAAGGGCAAAAAACAATTCCATACAGAGCACTAGAATATTTGAAATGGGAGTCCCCCGATTGGATTGTATATCCAGGTGGTGCACTAGGAAATACGTCTAGTTGCGGAAAGGCATTAATGGAATTACATCAGTGGGGTTGGATAAAAAAAATACCAAGAATCGCAGTAATTAATTCTGAAGGTGCAAGTACATTATCCGATTTGTATAACGGTAAATTTGAAGGAGAAGAACTGCGATGGAACAAAGGAAATACAAATACTGAATTAATTACAAGATATTATGATCATTTAGATAAAGAGGGAATCAGACCAAAAACGAAAGCTACTGCCATCCAAATTGGGAGACCCGCAAATATACTAAAAGGACTGCGTGCCTTGGAATTTACCAATGGTGTGGTAACCACAGTATCTGATTCAGAGATGTTAGATGGTATGTCAGTCGTAGGCTTGAATGGATTTGATTGTGAGATGGCATCAGGGGCATCAGTTGTCGGAATTAAAAAACTGATAAATGAAGAAATAATCAAAAAAGATGATGTGGTGGTAGGAATTCTCACAGGCAGACAAAAAGATACAATGCTGCCAGTAGAATATCATAGTAATCCTAAAAATAAATTTGCAATTCCACCTAAAAATTAGCCTCAATTAAGCAATTTATTTTATTAAATGTTATTTTCACGCCTTAAGCCTTAAAAGTGGGTTTTACAAAACGTTACCAACCAAGAGATGGTGCATAAAAAATAAAATGAAGAACATATGTTGTTCTGACAAACTTTTTTGGAGGATAAAATGGTAGAAATTTGGGTTGAGTATGTAGTATTAGCTGCGCTCATAGGACTTTCAGCATTTTTCAGTGGAGTAGAAGTTGCAATGGTTGGAATTCGAAAATCAACAGTGACCCAATTATTAAAACAAAAAGTAAAAGGCGCAAAGGCATTACACAAATTTACATCAAATCCAAGTTGGATGATGTCAAGTGTTAATCTTGGAAACAATCTTACCAATGTAGCAGCATCAGTTTTTGCAACAAGTATTGCAATCAGAACTTTTGAAAATTATGGGTTGGAAATTGCAGAAGGAGTTGCAGTAGCAATTACAGTGGGAGTTATGACATTCATGATTTTAGTGTTTGGTGAAATCACTCCTAAAATATATGCCAATGCCAATTCTACTAAAACTGCACTTAGATGTGCACCGTTATTACTGATTTTTAGCTATGCATTATGGCCAGTTGTAAAACTTTTTGAAATAATTACAAAAACAATAATCAAATTAACTGGAAGTAGTTATCAACCACCACCAATTACAGAAGAGGAGATCAAAGGAATAGTGGCACAGGGTTTAGCTGATAACATACTTGAGAAAGATGAAAGTGAACTAGTTCACAGTGCCTTGGAATTTGATGATACTGTAATTAGAACAGTAATGACACCACGAACAAAAATGTTCACACTGCCTGCAAAAATGCTTCTCTTTGATGCTCTTCCTTTAATTAGTGAAAATTTACATTCCAGAATCCCTATTTTTGGAGAAACCCATGACGATATTGTTGGATTTGTTCATGTACGAGACATTCTAACACATTTGGAAAAGGACAACAAAATGATCACATTAGAGCAAGTCTCAAGAAAGCCAGTATTTGCATCTCAAGAAAAAATGGTAAGCTCACTACTCAAAGAGATGAAAGGCAGAAAAACACACATGGCAATTGTCATTGATGAGCATGGCGGTGTAGAAGGATTGGTCACACTAGAAGATTTGATAGAAGAGATAGTCGGAGACATTGAAGATGAGACAGATGACACACCACCAAAAGAATTTGAGTCAGTGGACAAAGACACAATAATTACAAATGGAGACATTAAGATTGAGAGCATTAATGATTTTTTCAAGTCAGAACTACCTGAAGGAGACGACTATGCTTCCCTCAATGGATTATTACATGAAAAATTACAAGACATACCAAGAGAGGGTGATAAACTTGAAATTGACAATATCCGGATCGTTGTTGAAAAAGTAACAAAAAATACACCTGAAAAAATCAGAATAGAGCGTATAAAAAAATAAAATCAGTTTTTTCTTGCAAAGTGTGTTTCTAATTGTTTCTTTTTTTCTTTCATGTGAAATATTGATTCAGTATGAGAAAATGCCTCATTGTATGATTTTCCAAACAGCATGGCTTGCAACAGCATGTGATTTTCAGGGATGACAATTCCTGTTTGGTCATCAGAATACATCATTTGTACTGTATCTCCAATTGAAACAGTCATGTTTGCATGAATGTGGATCATGTTTGTATCTGTGAAATTAAACCCCATTACTCTGGCATAATCTCTAATCTCTTTTGTTCCCTTGGCAGTCCATAGAGTTGCTACGCCAAATTCATTTGTAAAAATATCATGTATTTCAGAAGGCTTTGGTGCTTTGTCATTAAAACGAATATCCATAATGTGCAGATGCATTTGTCTAGTTGGTACTTTGATTGCACGAACAAAAAGAGGTGCATCTTTTCCAAAATATGTCTTTACGTCATCTCCATGATGTGGCGCTTCCGTCATTTCAATAGTGTCTGTAACTTGTTTTTCTGTTTGATCAATGTCTGCCCATCTCCGCACAAGAGTTACATCAAATCGAATTAATCGGTTAGCAAATCTGTCCCTTAATGGTTCTAAAATACGTCCCATACCAGTAACATTGCAACTACCTTGCATGACATGTTTTTTACCAATAGCCAAATCATAGTTAGCTCTAGAATTAAACAGTAAATCAGAGACAGCCTCATCACCAGATATGGTTTCTCCACCCTGATAGATTGCCATTAGATTTTTTGGGTCATATAGATTTTTTTTGTTCTTATATCCATGTCCACCAGGGGCAGCATCAATTACTAAATCACAATCATCAAGGGCAGACTCTATGGTGCCAGATATTTTAAAATTCTTAAAATCATTTACTTTTCGTTCAGGGACATAAACATTCAATCCACAAGAGATTGCCACATTGACATCATTATCCGGAGAGTATTTTCCCACACCAATTACAGAGATTTGTGGATCATCTTTTAGAAATGATGTAATTCTGCTTCCGATAGAACCATACCCATTAACAAAAACTTTATTCATATTTTTTCTAAAGGTTTCCCATTTATTTAGATTAACGCATTTATTTATACGATTTATTGAATATCGTGGTTATTCTATACAATCTGTTATATTTCTTAGATTCTAAATTCTTTTTGTTCTCAAGAGATCATACCAGTGCGTACTCTCGGATCATAATATGATAAAATTTCCAACAAACAAACTTTCAGTTAACTTCTAGATGGACTCACAATTATGCGCTTGAGAGTGGGGCTTCCATTTTTATTGACTAATGATAAAATCATTTACACTTTTAAAACATCACTATACTCCCTGAATCCATATGATGTGGATTTAATAAAAAGAGCACAAAATTTCACCAAATACTGACCAAGTATTAACAGAGAACGCCATATCACATCGGTATGGAAAATTTATGTGAATAAATTCACACAATGGATTGTATTATCTATATCAATATTGCTTACAATTCTTACAACCATTTTGATTCATAATGTCATAGTTAAAAATGAAAATGAAAAATTTGATGCACAAGTAAATGAAACGGCATCTGCAATTCAACTTCGCATTAAAGCATACGAACAAGTTTTATCTGGTGCAAAAGGTCTTTTTGCTGCTTCCCAAACTGTCTCTAGGGAAGAATGGAAAACGTTTGTTGAAGTACAATCGGCTGCAGAAAGATTTCCGGGCATACAAGGTATTGGATATTCAAAGTTTATTGGAAACAAAGATAATCTTGCATCGCATATTGAACAGATACGTAGTGAAGGATTTCCAGATTATGCCGTTAAACCAGATGGAAATAGAGAAGAATATCATGCCATAATTTACATTGAACCATTTGATGAGCGAAACCAACAAGTTTTTGGATATGATATGTCTACGGAATCAATTAGATATGAAGGGATGAATCTTGCACGAGATACTGGATTGCCTACATTAACTGGCAAGATCAAGTTATTACAAGAAACAGAAACTGATCTTCAACCCGGATTTTTATTGTACAATCCAGTATATGCTAATGGAGAACTAACTCAATCATTAGAACAACGACAAAGTGTATTTGAAGGATTTGTTTATGCTGCATTTAGAATGAATAATTTTATGTCAGGAATTTTAGGACCTACAACTCGCAATATTACCTTTGTAATCTATGATACAAATTTAGATCCAAAAAATCTCATGTATGATTATTCTAAAATAAACAATATCGAAGAAAGTGAAATCGATTACTCTCTTTCTAAATCTGTAATTATTGATTTAGATCAAAGACAGTGGATTTTAAAAGCGACTGCATTAAACTCGATTCATTCTATATTTGGAAATATACTTTTAATATCAATTATAATTACAGGATTCTCTCTATCGATTCTACTGTGTATTATTATTCGTAATTATACAAAAATAATAGTACTTTCAGAACAGTCCTTCAAACGAGAAAAAATGAGTGTTGTTGGAGAGATGTCTGCAAGAATGGCTCATGACATAAGAAATCCCCTTTCAGTGATAAACAGTGAAATTCAAATGCTAAAATATAAAAATATTCTAAATGAAAATCAGGTAAGACGCATAGATAATGCAATTAAAAGAATCACTCATCAAACTGAAGAGGTTTTAGATTATGTACACATAACTCCCTTATCTGTTTCTAAATTCAATCTTGTTGATCTTGCAAAAGAATCCATTGATACTATGATGATTCCTTCTGATGTAAAAATCACTATTTCTGATAAAGAAATCTTTATGCATGGAGATAAACATAAAATCGAGGTCGTTTTAATTAATTTAATTTTCAATTCTATTCAATCTATTGAAAATGATGGTGGAACAATTGATGTTATTCTAGATGAAACTGAAAGAGAGGTAATAATTGAGATTAAGGACTCTGGTCCTGGAATCAAAATAGTGCCAATTGAGAAAGTATTTGATTCCTTGATTACGACTAAACAAAAAGGAACAGGACTTGGACTTACAAGTGTTAAAAATATTGTTAACCAACATGGAGGAACTGTTTCTGTTAAAAATAATCCTACTACATTTACAGTAAAAATCCCAAAAAGAGCAGATAGTTATTGAGAAATTACTATGTCAGAAAGAAATTGTGTCTATATCGTTAATGTAAACCGTTAATGGGTTTTGTCAGATCAGTTTGATACTCTCTCTGATTCAAATCCTCTTAGACTAACACCATTATTTTGGGAAAATTAATCCCACTGATGTTTTGAATCTTTGATTTTGAATGAATTTTTGAATGATTCAAAAACATCTTTATTTTTCAGGCATGATTCAGTATTGAATATGTCCTAAATTCAAGCGTGAATACTGAATAATTACACAT
>CALKVM010000039.1:0-14079 GCA_938049695.1 uncultured Candidatus Nitrosoarchaeum sp.
CATGTTTTTTTCTCTATTATTTCAGATGGATATGAATTACGATGCGCTGTTTACAAAACAACTGGAATGTCTTTTGTAGCATTAAGTTTGATTAAAGGAGACAAGGTTTGCATTGGAGGCGGTATTAGAAAAGCCTCAAAAAACTACCCTAGGATTCTAAATCTTGAGTTTATTGATGTCATTAATCTTGAAAAAAATCTGATAAAATCAAATCCAATCTGTAAAAAATGTGACAAAAAAATGAAATCCAAAGGAAAGAGCCAAGGATATCAATGTACAAAATGTGGTAAAAAATTAGCAAACAAAGTCATCTTAGAAATTCCTAGGAAGATCAAAAAACAATTGTACATTCCCAGTGTTTCTGCACACAGGCATCTTAGCAGACCCTTACAAAGAATTGGAAGAATTAATGAGTCAAAATTTGATGAATCCACTTCATGGTTTTGCGTATATGAAAAGTAGCGGGGAGTAGATTTGAACTACTGAACTGCGGGTTATGAGCCCGCCGGGATGACATAGCCCTAAAGAGTCTGGCTTCCCCACCCCGCTGAATCATAAATGATCATGAGCCTATATACGCTTTATCAAATTCTTGAAAGTAATTAATATGATTTGAAATGATTCATTTCTTGTGGATAAAAAACTAAGGATTGCCGGAATTATTGCGGCATTAGCATTTTCGATATTTATTTTGACATCACCTTCTAACCCTTTACCAATTCCAGAACCACCTTCATCAAAACCTGAAAATAAATCTGTAGAAATTTTAGCAGAAAATCTTGATGAACCAAGATCCATCGCAGTTTCAGATAACAGAATTTTTGTAACTGAAAAAGATGGGCTAATTAGAGTTATTCAAAATAATATCTTACTAGATGAACCATTAGCTACATTACGTCCTGCAAATGTATTTGATGGTGGATTGTTGGGGATTGCACTTCATCCTGATTTTTCTAACAATCATCTCATGTATGTTTTTTTTACCTATGAAGAGGATGGAAAACTTTGGAATAAAATACTAGAAATTACTGAATCCGAAAATAAACTAAAAGATGCGAAAATTATTTTTGATAAAATACCTGGCTCTGTATTTACTAATGGTGGATTTTTAAAATTTGGCCCTGATAACAAATTATACGTAGGAACTGGAACTGTTTCTGATTCTTCACATCTGTCGCAAGATCTTGATTCATTATCTGGAAAAATTTTACGATTAAACGATGATGGCACCATCCCTGAAGACAATCCTTTCCCAAATTCTCCTGTATACTCTTTAGGGCATAAAAATCCACAAGGAATGACTTGGGATAATACGGGTCAGATGTATCTGGCTGAACTTGGACCTGAAAAAAACGATGAGATTAATCTCATTAAACCCGGAAAAAATTATGGTTGGCCTGAGCAACAATGTATGGGCGATGAAAAATTTGAAAATGCAATAATGTGTTATGATCCAAGTATTGAACCTGGTGGAATACTCTATTATTCTGGTGATAAAATAAATTTGGAGGCTGATTTTGTTATTACTTCACTCAGGGCTGATCTATATCAACTAGATTTTGCTGATGGTCTAAAATCTCAGAAAACTCTTCTAAGTGGGATTGGGCGTATACGAGATGTAGTGCAAGGTCCAGATGGAAGTCTTTATGTAATTACTTCAAATACTGATGGCAAAGGTTTTCCAGATAACATGGATGATAAACTATTGAGGATATTAAAATGAGTGATTCATCAATTTCAAAATTTTTTGAAAAAACTAGGAACGAGAGATTAGATATTGTTGGTAGTTTTGCAAATTTATCTGTTGAAGAATTAGAAATTTTACAAAGTAATGATGGTGGCATCTCTTTTGAAAAAGCTGATAATATGGTAGAAAATGCAATCGGTACTTTTTCCTTACCTTTAGGAGTAGCAACTAGTTTTAAAATTAATGGAAAAGACTATCTTGTTCCAATGGTCATTGAGGAGCCATCAGTAATTGCTGCAGCATCAAAAGGTGCAAAGATTGCAAGAATTAGAGGAGGATTTGAAGCAACAGCTGATGAATCTTACAGTATTGGACAAATTCAAGTATTAGATGTTGATATCAATTTGGCAGTAAAAAAAATACTAGAGTCTTCCAAAGAAATTCTTAATCTTGCAAATTCAAAGAGCAATACATTATCTAAAATGAATAAAGGTGCAAAAGAAGTATCTTGTAAGGAAATTAACACTCCTTTGGGAAAAATGCTAATTGTTGAATTATTAATTGATGTTGGTGATGCAATGGGGGCAAATATTACAAATACAATGTGCGAAGCTGTTTCACCGCTATTGGAAAAAATTACTGGAGGGAGAACATTACTTCGTATTTTATCAAATTATTCCACGCGAAGAATTGCAAAGGCAACAGCAGTTTTTGATAAAAAAGAAATTGGAGGAGAAGATGTGGTTGATGATATTATTTTGGCATATCAGTTCGCAGATAATGATGTTTATCGGGCAGTCACCCATAACAAAGGAATCATGAATGGCATCATAGCTGTCGCCAATGCAACGGGCCAGGATAGCAGAGCAATTGAAGCTGCTGCAAATGCATATGCTGCAAGATCAGGTCAATACCGTTCTCTTAGTAAATGGACTAAAGATCATGAGGGAAATCTTGTTGGATCTTTGGAATTACCTCTATCTGTTGGAATTATTGGAGGAATTGCCAATGTTCATCCAATTGCTAAAATATGCATGAAAATTCTCCAAGTTTCTTCGGCTCAAGAACTTGCATGTGTAATGACTGCAACTGGATTGGCTCAAAATTATAGCGCCATTAGGGCATTAGCCACTGAAGGAATTCAAAAAGGACACATGAGATTACATGCAAGAAATTTAGCTACGGCAGCAGGAGCAAAACCTGATCAAGTAGATAAAATTGTACAGAAAATGATCGAGGAAAAGAAAATTTCACTTGATAGAGCTAAGGAAATACTAGAGCAAATTTAAACATTCAATTATATAGATAAAAAGTGAAAAAACCAGCAATGTCTCAGGTAAAATTTGCTATACCGAAAGGCAGTCTTGAAGAGGCGACCTTCAAAATTCTTGAAAGATCTTGGACCAAAGTCAACAGAGAAAACAGAACATATCGAGTATATCTTGATGATCCAAACATTGTTGTAAAAATGCTCAGACCACAAGAAATTCCAACACTGGTATCTGAAGGATTGTATGATGTTGGTATAACTGGTAAGGACTGGGTCGGTGAAACTAAAGCAGACGTTGAAGCAATATTGGATTTAGAGTATGGGAAAATTCGACTAGTTGTTGCATTTCCTGACAAATATCACTACAAAAATCTCGATGAAATGATAGCAGATTATGCGAAAAAGAAAAAAACACTTCGTATCTCATCTGAATATCTTACAACTGCATCAAAATTTCTAAAACAATGTAAATCTTATAAAAAATATCATGGCACAAAAGACCCATTAATTGTGACACCTTGGGTTAGGCTTGGTACAAACAAGAGTGTTCAAATTCATTTATCATTTGGTGCTACAGAAGCAAAACCACCTGAAGATGTTGATGCAATAATAGATGTAACTGAAACTGGAACAACATTAAAACAAAATAAATTAAAAATAGCTGATGAGATCCTAACATCTACTGCACATTTGATTGTCAACAAAAAATCTCTAAGGGATCCACAAAAACGTGAAAAAATATTTGATATTGTAACTTTAATGCGAGGTGCTGTACATGGAAGAAAATATCTTCACATTTACCTTAATGTAGAAAAACAGAATCTCAAAAAACTCCTAGAGCAGATACCTTCTCTTAAAAAACCAACAATAAGTCCACTTAGCGAAGAAGGCTGGTATGGAATAAACACAGTTATTCAAAAAGAAGACTTTCACAAACTAATTCCAAAATTAAGGAAAATTGCACAGGGATTGGTAGTTCATGAACCACGACAAATTCTAGAATTAGAGGAGATTAAGCGTGATGAAGAAAATTGATGAAAATAATTCAAGTAACTAATGTTGAAAAATTTGTAGCCCAAATACTACCAAATCAGCCACAAAAAAACAAGTCTATCGTAGAATCTATTTTAAAAAACGTACAAAAAAATGGAGATTCAGCCATAAGAAAATATGAGAAAAAATTCAGTGGTGCTAAAATTACCTCATTACGTTTATCACAAAATGAAATAAAAGATGCATTTTCTAAAGTATCTAAAAATAAAATAGATGCAATACGATTATCTAAATCTAGACTGGAAAAAACTGAATCTACTGTAAAATCTATTTTAAAAAATAAAACTATCAACACAGATGGAATCAAAATTTCAAAGAAATTTGTACCAATACAAAGTGTAGGATGCTATATTCCAGGTGGTCTAGCCAGATATCCTAGCTCTGTTATAATGTCTGTAATTCCTGCAAAAATTGCAGGAGTCAAGAGAATAGTAGTTGTATCTCCTCCTAATTTTGATGGAAAAATTGATCCGTTAACTATTGTAGCTGCAAATCTATGTGGTGCAAATGAAATTTACAAAATCGGAGGTGCTCAAGCAATTGCCGCATTATCATTTGGAACAAAATCCATATCTAAAGTAGACAAAATAGTTGGACCAGGTGGTCCATTTGTAACAATTGCTAAGTCAATGATTAGTGAGAGGACAGCAATTGATATGCTTGCAGGTCCTACCGAATTAGGAATTATTGCAGATGCAACTGCAAACCCACGTTATATTGCACTAGATCTTATTTCTCAATCAGAACATAGTAATGATACTTTTTGTTATTTAATAACAACTTCAGAAAAACTTGCAAAATCTGTAGATAAAATTATCACAGAATTATCTAATAAAATCAAGAGAAGCGATTTTGTAAAAACCAGTCTTAAGGAAAATGGCTTTATTGCAATTTGTAAAAATAATTCAGATATGATAAAACTTGTAAATGAATTGGCCCCCGAACACCTACAAATTATGACAAAAAATCCCACTATTTTTGCATCAAAAATCACCTCTTCCGGATTAATTCTACTAGGAAATGATACCCCATCATCTGCAAGTGACTATCTTTTAGGCTCAAATCATATTTTACCTACAAATGGATTTGGTAAAATAAGAGGCTCTCTCTCAGTTTTGGACTTTATCAAGATAGACACTCAGATATCTACTTCAAAATCAGTTCTATCCAAAATTTCAAAATACATGGAAATATTTACCGAAGCAGAAGGACTCCCAAATCACTATGAAGCAGTACGAGGTAGAATATAATGAAAAAAGATTGGCTTGACAAAAAAATTAAAGAATTTTCTTCTATTGGAGGATATCAAAAACCAGAGATACTTCATGATGCACTTAAACTTGATTCTAATGAAAACTATGTTATCTCTAAACAATTTCAACAAGATCTAATTACTAACGCCAAAAAAAATTGCGATGTCAGGGAATATCCTTTAGGAGGAGTAGAACGTTTGATTAATAAACTCTCAAAATTTCTTAAAGTGCATTCTTCTATGATCGGAGTTGGAAATGGCTCTGATCAAATACTAGATTTAATACTTTCAAATTTTGCATCAAAGCAAACCACAGTCCTTACATCAAATCCCACATTTGGATTTTTTGAAGAAAGATGCAAACTGTACTCTATTCCTGTACTTACAATTCCTTTTTCAAGTGATATGACACTAGATGTCAAAGAATTTCTCAAAGTATCCAAAAATGCCGATATATTGTATCTTGATTCTCCAAACAATCCAACTGGATTTCAGTTCCAAAAAAATGATCTACAAAAATTAGTGAAATTATTTGATGGATTAATAATAATTGATGAAGCGTACGGTGAATTTGGTGATTTTTCTTTATCTAATATGGTAAAATCCAAAGAAAATCTAGTTGTTGTACAAACACTCTCAAAGTCATTTGGTTTAGCTGGTTTAAGATTGGGATATTTTATTGCAAACAAAAAATTTACAGATGCCTTTAATCAGGTCTTACAATACCCATATCCAATCAGTACACTTACAATTGAATCCGCAATTTTAGCATTGGAGCAATCTGCTCAAATGAAGGACGCAGTCAAAACAATCAAAGAAGAAAGAAAAAGAATAATTGAAAATCTTAGAAAATATGATACCTTTCAAGTCTTTGATTCCAAGGCTAATTTTGTACTCTTTGATGCTCATGGCTCTCACAAAAGAGTCTTCTATGCCCTTGCAGAACAAGGAATATCGATTAGAAAATTAGGAAAGATTGGAAAACATGATGGTTGCCTTAGAGTTACAGTTGGAACTAAGGAAATGAACTCTAAATTTTTACTTGCAATTCGTGATTTGTTAGGATGATGTTATCAAAAAAACACCCTGGAATCTACATAGATGATTCTATTTCAGATGATTTGATCTCTGCAGATGGAATAATCTTTGATTGTGATGGTGTTTTAATTGATATTACAAAGTCTTATGATCTTACGATAGATAGAACTGTAAAATATATTTTAGAAAATTTTTCTCAAATTACTAATAGTATTAAAATTGATTCTAAAATTATTGATGGATTCAAATCTAGTGGTGGATTTAATGATGAGGTTGATTTGACATATGCGTCTATTCTTTCTCTGGTTGCTGCAAAAAAATTAAACAAATCTCAACATGAATTTATTTTTGATGTGATATCCAGTGCTGATTCTTCTGGAATTTTATCCGTAGAAAAATATCTTGAGAAACTTGTTGATATTAGTGACATTAAAAATAAACTATCATACCCTGGAACTCATCATGATAATTTACTATATCAAATATTTGATCAAATTTTTTATGGTCCTGAACTTTATCTCAAACTCTTCAAACAATCATCTCAATTTTCAGAACCTGGCTTGATAGAAAATGATGTTGTTATAATGAATCTTTTTCTAGTTGAAAAACTAGAAAAAAAATTCTCTTCAAAACTCTCAATTGTATCAGGACGAGGAAAAGAATCAATTAGATATTCTCTTAAATTATTATTGGATGAATTTGATTTAAAAAATTCTGTATTTCTGGAAGATGAGTCAAGAGAACTTGCAAAACCAAACCCTGAATCTCTAATTCGTTCAATTAATGGCATGAACTGTAACCATTGTATTTACGTTGGAGATTCAATGGAAGATTTTATCATGGCTAAAAAGGCTACAAATCTAGGCCATAAAACCACTTTTTGTGGAATTATAGGAACTAGTAAAAACCCCCAAGAAAAATTGGAATTATTTCAGCAAAGTGGGGCTAAATTAGTCTTGGAATCTATTAATTTGCTTCCGAAGATGTTAAATTTAGAATAAGACAAAGTACAGCTCCTGTGAAAATTATGACTCCCAGAAAAAGTTCCATAAATCGTAGTACAAAGGAAACAAGCATATCTGTCTCTGTTAATTTGGATGGAACCGGAAAAACCACAATTCAAACTGGAATTGATTTTCTTGATCACCTAATCACCGCTTTTGGAAAACATGGGATGATGGATCTTAAGGTCAATGCAAAATCAAATGATAAAATCAAACATCACTTGATTGAAGATACTGCAATTACTATGGGTTTGGCCATTGACAAAGCTTTGGGAACAAGAAGTGGTATTACTAGATTCAGCTATGCATCTGTACCAATGGATGAATCACTAGCTGAGGCTTCAATTGATCTAGTAAAAAGACCATTTTGGAAATTAGTCTTGTCAATTAAACAAAACACAATTGAAGACATCTCAAAAGAAGATTTGGAACACTTTTTCCAATCACTTCTTCAAAACCTAAACAGCTGTGTTCACCTTACTGTAAAGTATGGGGATAATGATCATCATAAAGTAGAAGCTGCCATCAAATCATTAGCTGTTGCATTTAGGGAGGCATCTTCATATGACAAAAAACAAAAAGGCATTCCAAGTACAAAAGGTTCAATGTAAATGGTAAATCTTGCAATATTTGATTATGGTGCTGGAAATATTTTCAGCCTAAAAAATTCACTTGAAAAAACAGGAGCTACCGTAGATGTTATTACTGATTTTGACAAGCCAAATATTTACTCTGGGTTATTACTTCCAGGAGTAGGGAATTTTGATCCTGCAATCAAAAACATATGCAAATCATCAAAAACTGATTTTAGTAATTATGTGACAGACAACACTCCTGTTTTAGGAATCTGTCTTGGTATGGAAATGTTTTTTGAAAAAAGTGAAGAAGGAAATGAAAAAGGATTGGGCGTAATTAAGGGAGATGTAATTATTCTTCCATCGTTAATGAAAGTTCCGCACATGGGATGGAATAACTTGGAAATTAAAAAATCTGGTAAAATACTTGAAGGAGTAAAGGATGATGCTTGGGTATATTTTGTACACTCGTATAGGGTAAAGCCTACAAACAATGATGTAATTACTGCAGAATCTGATTATGGAATAAAGATACCTGCAGTTGTTGAACAAGGTAACTTTTTTGGAACACAATTTCATCCAGAAAAGTCTGGCAAAATAGGAAAAATCATAATTCAAAACTTTCTAGATGTGTGTAAAAAATGAAAGTTATTCCTGCAATTGATCTGATGAATGGTCAAGTAGTACGACTTTACAAAGGTGATCCTAACCAAAAAACTGTGTACAGTGACAATCCAATTGAGGTAGCAAAAAAATGGGAAGCAAATGGTGCTGATATGCTTCACTTGGTAGATCTTGATGCAACTTTGGGTAGGGGCTCAAATCTTTTAATAATTAAAAAAATTCTTGAACAGATTTCAATTCCAGTTCAAGTCGCTGGTGGACTAAGAGATGAATCACTAATAACTGATGTTTCAAAAATTTCTAACAGAGTTGTTTTAGGTACACTAGCATTCAAAGACAAATCTACACTAAAAAAATTATTGTCAAATTTGGGACCTGAAAAAATTGTAATCTCTGTTGATCACATTGATGGTGAAATAGTGATACATGGATGGCAAAAAGAAACAGGTATTAAGTTAATTGATGCTATGCAAGAATTTCTTGCAATGGGATTTTCTGAATTCTTGTTGACAAATGTTAGTCGTGATGGAACATTGCAAGGTCCTGATTTGGAATTTTTAGAGCAAGCATGTCAATTAGATAACTCACATGTAATTGCAAGTGGGGGAATTTCAAATATAAAAGATGTACAAGATGTAAAACAAAAAAATGCGTTTGGAGTAATACTGGGTAAGGCACTTTATGAGAATAAAATTTCAATTGAAGAGGTAAAACAAATAGCATGACTCTAACAAAAAGGATAATTCCATGCCTTGATGTAAAAAATGGACGAGTAGTAAAGGGTCTTCATTTTGAATCAATTAAGGACGCAGGAGATCCTGTAGAATTGGCTGAAAAATATAGTAATGATGGTGCAGATGAACTTGTTTTCTTGGATATTACTGCATCTGATGAACAAAGAAAAACAATCAAGGATTTGGTTAGAAAAATTGCAAAAGTAATTGATATTCCATTTACAGTTGGAGGCGGTGTAAAATCATTGGAAGATGCAAGAAATATTTTACTTAGTGGTGCTGATAAAGTAGGAATCAATACAGGCGCGATAAAAAATCCTCAAGTTATTACTGAACTAATGGAATTATTCGGAAGACAATGTGTTGTAGTTGCAATTGATGCTAAACGGAATTTTGATATTCAAAAAGACAAAAATATTTTTTCTGAGAATGGAAAACAATTTTGGTTTGAAGTTTTCATTTATGGTGGAAAAGAAGCAACTGGAATTGATGTCATTAAATGGGCAAAAAAAGCTGAAAAACTGGGTGCAGGAGAAATACTTCTTACAAGTATTGATAAAGATGGCACAAAAGATGGATATGATATTTTGTTAAATAAAGAAATTGCTAATTCTGTATCTATTCCAGTTATTGCATCTGGTGGATGTGGCAAACCAGATGATATGGTGGAGGTTTTTAAGAAATCAAATGTTGATGCTGCTTTGGCAGCTTCTATATTTCACTACCAAACTCATGGTGTAAATGGAGTAAAGAGGTATCTTAAAGACAAACAAATCCCTGTAAGATTGTGAACTACCCATATCTGAAGAACTGGACTTCCTGTTTCATAGATTTCTTTGAAATCTCTACAGGCGTTACTTTCCACAGTTCCTGCGGTAGTTTAACTTGACTAAATATTTTCAATCCTTTTTGCAAGATGTTAATGCTTGCGTTGTAATCTCTATCTATTACAAGATTACACTTATCGCATCTGTGAATTCTTACTGCCAAGGATTTCGGAACCTTATTTCCACATCTTGAACAGTCTATCGTTGTATTTCTTGCTGGAACTTTTACCAACAATTTACACTTGTATTCCAATTTTTGTAAAAATGCACCCCAACTTGAATCCATTATGCTTTGTGCTAGTTTATGATTTTTCACCATATTTGTGAGTTGTAAATCTTCTACAAATATCACATCGTAATGATTTGTGTATATTGATGAAAGTTTGTGCTGAAAATCTTTTCTTCTATTAACAATTCTTTCATGTATTCTCTGTAAATGTTGTATTGCCTTGAGTCTGTTGTTTGATCCTTTTATTCTTCTTGATACTTTTCTTTGTACTCTGACTAGTGGTTTTAACATCTTTTTGAGATTCAATGGGTTTGGTGTTATGTTCATCTGAATCATATGCAAATGACTTTATTCCGACATCTATGCCAACTGCCTTTGACAGATCAATCTTTGGTGGGATTGTTCTGTCTAATTCACATGTCACGCATGCATACCATTTACATGATCTTGTTTTTGTCACTATTACTTGTTTGATTATTTCTGGTGTATCTCTATGTTTTTTAATTCTGATATATCCAATCTTTGAGAGACATAGCAGTGTCTTGTCTCCTTGTGTTTCCAGTTTGAATCCTGACTGGTTGTATGTGAATGTTCTAAATTCATTGTATCTGGCAAATCTTAATTGTCCTATCCTGTGACCTTTCTTGGATCGTTCAATCAGTGATTTTTCTGCTCCTTCTAATTGTGTTGATACCATTTGAAGCATTTTACTATGATAATTGTAAAGCCATGATTCTGATTGTTTTAATTCTGTTAAAATGTAATTCATGTCGTTTCTGGTGAGGAATGATTTTTGAGCTTGCTCTACAAATTGTTGTAAACCCATTTGCATACGTTGAGGTTGTTATTTAGTTTGGATTCTTGTGATATAGTTGGATACAATCGGAACTTGTAGTTTCTCATGTTTTTTGTTTTGGTAATCATTATACAATATCTGGTTATTATGATATAGTTCGCCTTCATCACACTCTAAAATGTGTGGACTCTCTCGCTAACATGTATAAGCTATACTTTGTGATTTAAAATAATGAAAAAATCCATCGATGATATTGATTTTGCAAAAAGTAATGGACTAGTTCCGGTAATTGTTCAAGACGCAAATACAAAAGATGTATTGACTCTAGCTTACTCTAATAAAGAATCACTTGAACTGACTAAAAAAACTGGTAATTCTTGGTTTTGGAGTCGTTCTAGAAATAAACTTTGGATGAAAGGTGAAGAATCTGGTAACATACAAAAAGTAAAAGAAATTCTTGTTGATTGTGATTCTGATGCAGTTATTTATCTTGTAGAGCCATCAGGACCTGCTTGTCATACTGGTGAACATATTTGCTTTCACAATAATTTGGAAAAATAATCTAGCAGACAGGTTCGATATCTGTTGATGGAACAACATCTTTTGTTATCTCAAAATTTAGATTTGGATAATCTGTACCTCTGAAAACCATTACCCACTTTCCTATTATATCGTCAACCGAACATAGTCCTCTAGTTTTTGAAATTTGTGGTTCTAGATAGTAATTGAATGCGGGTTTTGTAGCTCCATCAAATGGAATTGTCAAATATACTGTGTAATGTGTATCATTTAATGGCCTCATAACTGCAATCTGACCTTTTTCGTTTACATTTAATCCGCCAATTACTATGAAAATTTTTTCACCTATGGCATATTGATTTCGATCAATTTGAAATGGTCCTGAGGTAATCCACTCTCTTTTTTTTGGTGAATATTCATTTTCCAAATTAATTTTTTCAACTTCATCTAATTTTTCTTGAATTTCGGGAGTCTCTGTTTCTGGTTTTACTTCCCTATCTAATGTATCTTCAACTTCTATTACATCTGATTTTGGACTAGATATCAAAACTATAGCTAAAATAATTACAAAAACACTGACTCCTATTGCAATACCTATCGTCAGTCCTTTTTTCACGTATTTTATTTTCTAAAAATATCTAAAAACCTTTCTCATGAACTACCTAGTCTCTTCCTGCTTTAGTGGTACATAACTTGTTCCGTAGTTCACAAATATGGGTAATCTTTCATTATATTTTTTACTCAGTAAAGTTAAGCAGTACTTAACTTGATATTAGGATTTTTTATGTATTATATAAAAGGAGAAACTGATCTTGGCTAGAACATCACTACAATGCAGAGAATGTAAAAAAGACTATGATACTGCTTTCAAGTATATCTGCGATGACTGTTTTGGACCTCTTGATGTAAAATACGACTTTCCTACAATTACCAAGAATACATTTACAAATCGTGAACACACCTATTGGAGATATTTTGAATTATTGCCAATAGAAAACAAATCCAATATTGTTAGTATTGGTGCAGGAATGACACCTCTTATCAAAGCTGATAATCTTGGAAAAAAATTAGGATTAAACAATCTTTACATCAAAAATGATTCTGTAAATCCAACATTTTCATTTAAAGACAGACCCGCAGGAGTTGCAATATCAAAAGCAAAGGAATTTGGATTATCTGCAGTAGGTTGTGCATCTACTGGAAATTTAGCATCTGCAACTGCGGCACATGCGGCTAAAGCTGGATTACCATGTCATGTATTTGCACCAAGTAATATTGAGATGGCAAAAATTGCACAGGCATTATCATATGGCGCAAATTACATTGCAGTGGATGGAACATATGATGATGCAAATAGAATAGCTGCACAGATTGGTGATAGTAAAGGAATCGGAATTGTAAATATTAACATGCGTTCTCATTATGTAGAAGGTTCAAAAACACTTGCATACGAAGTTGCAGAACAACTTGATTGGCAAGTTCCTGATCAACTCATAGTTCCCGTAGGAAGTGGTGCAATGTTAAATGCAATTTGTAAAGGATTTGAAGAATTACAAACAATTTCATTACTAAATAATGTATCAAACATGCACATGATAGCAGCACAACCACATGGATGTGCCCCTATAGTTGATGCATTTAAGAAAAACAGCAAAGAAGTGATTCCAGTAGAGCATCCTGATACCATTGCAAAAAGTTTGGCAATAGGTGATCCTGGAGATGGTAGATATGTACTAAAAAGATTAGCACAATACAACGGATTTGCAGAAGAATGCAACAATAAAGAAATTTTAGATGCAATATTGCTTTTGGCAAGAACTGAAGGAATATTTACAGAGCCTGCAGGAGGAGTCTCTGTTGCTGTACTTCAAAAGATGGTTGAGCAGGGAAAAATCGACAAAAATGACTCTGTAGTGTGCTATGTTACTGGAAATGGATTAAAAGCAACTGAGGCAATAATGGAGGTTTTGCCAAAACCAAAAGTAATGAAGGCAAATATCACAGAAATATCGGCGGTAGTAAATTAGAATGGCAAATATTCTATTTACAATTCCATCAGTACTAAATCAAGGCGGTGGAGAGAGAAAAACGGAGATTTCAGCTGGTTCTCTTACTGATGCATTTGCAAAAATATCTGAAATTATGGGTGATGACTTTAAGCGAAGAGTTTTAGAAGGTGATGGAACTCCTCGCTCTTTGATTAATATTTACATTAATGGAAAAAACTCAAAATTTTCTGGTGGGATGAACACTACTCTAAATGATGGTGATGAAGTGTATATTCTACCTGCCGTAGCTGGAGGTTCTGGAGAACTGTCTGCAAAAGAACTAGATAGATTTTCAAGACAAGTAATGCTAGAAGAAATTGGTTATAATGGACAACTAAAGATAAAAAATTCCAAAGTATGTGTTGTAGGTGTGGGTGGATTAGGAAACCCAATTACATCAAAACTAGCTGCAATGGGTGTTGG
>CALKVM010000040.1:0-13911 GCA_938049695.1 uncultured Candidatus Nitrosoarchaeum sp.
ATCCTACTTTCCTACTAGTTCTTATAAAGTGACACACAAGTGATAATACTATGGTCTTAAAATCACCCAACACAGCTGATAATTGCCCTCGTTGTGCAAAAAATTCTCTATTAACTGATGATGTCACTGGAGAGAGATTTTGTGGGAAATGTGGATATGTAATTTCTGAGAAATCTCAAGAATCAGGACCTGAATGGAGATCTTTTACACAAGATGAACATGGCAATAAAGCAAGAGCAGGGGCCCCAACATCATTGACTATGCATGATATGGGATTGTCTACAATCATCAATCCTATGAATAAAGATGCATCTGGAAAACCACTCACTGCATCAATGAAGAGCACCATTGAAAGATTAAGAACTTGGGACAGTCGAAGTCAAGTTCATGAATCCGTTGATAGAAATCTTAGACAGGCATTAAGTGAACTAAATAGACTAAAAGACAAACTTGCACTTTCTGATGCCGTAATTGAAAAGGCAGCTTACATTTACCGAAAAGCTATTGAAAAAAAATTAGTACGTGGAAGATCCATATCTGCAATGATTGCATCTGCACTTTATGCTGCATGTAGAGACACTGAAACACCACGAACCCTAAATGATGTAGGTGAAGCTGCAAATCTAAAGAAAAAAGATATTGCAAGATGTTATAGATTGTTACATCGAGAATTAGATCTAAAAATGCCTGTAGTTGATCCAATTCAATGTGTTGCTCGTATTGCAAGTAGGATTGGAATTACAGAAAAAACAAAACGCTATGCAGCTAAAGTCCTCAAAATATCTCAAGAACATGAAGAATCTGCAGGAAAAGATCCTATGGGTTTGGCTGCAGCTGCACTATATTTGGCATGTGTTAAAAATGGTGAGGACATAACTCAGCGTGATATCGCAGAAGCTGCAAGTGTAACTGAGGTTACTATAAGAAATAGATACAAAGGTCTAAAATTAGATCAAAACATGGATCTATAAAATATTTTTATTTTCTAGTATCTAACTAATTGTCAATCTATATTATTGATAAAGTATTATCAAATACACATTGAGTAAAGAATTAGATAAAATGTTATCACAAGCTTATGATTTTTGTGAAGATGGTAATTTTTTAGATGCTCTAAAATTATATGATTTAGCATTAAAACAAGAACCTGGAAACATTAATGCACTAATAGACAAAGGTGTGACCCTGCAAAATTTGGGTAGAATAAAGCAAGCTATAAAATTTTATGACAAAGCATTATTCATTGATCCAAAAAATCTTAATGCATTGGTGAACAAGGGTGCATCATTGCATACAAGTGAAAAATACCACGATGCAATCAAGTGTTATGATCTGGCCCTTAAAGTTGATAAAAAATGTGCTATGGCGTTAGCTTACAAAGGACTATCACTAGGTGAATTGGGAAATCTTGCCGATGCATTAAAGCATTTTAAAAAAGCGTTATCTATTGATCATGATTATGATCTTGCTAGCATTAGCAAAGAAATGGTTAAAGAACTGTTAAAATCTGTACAAAAACAAAAATCTAAAACACAGTAACATCGCCTGGCACTGGTTCGCGTTTGCCGTTTTTTTCATGGGACTCAAAAAATTCTTTATGCTCTGTATTTTGATGCTCTCTGAGTTTTTCTATATTCTCAAATCCTATGTGGCACAAGTAACACTTTAGCTTATCTTCATCAACAAGTGGCAGTACCATGATGTTTGTAATTTGTTTGCATACTTATTTCTTGAGACTGGCAGTTAAGGAATATATCCTTTAACAGTTGACTTGATGTATGTTAGAACAACTAGTAGATGAATCTAAGGCATTGGATCGAGCAATTGCTGGAGAGGAATTAACTTATGATGATGGTCTGGAATTGATGAATTATGATAATTTACATGTGTTAAGTGCAGTTGCTGATATTACTAGAAAGAAATTAGTTGGCGATACAGTAACTTTTGCTGCATCGTATTACATGAATTACACAAATGTTTGCGCTGCAAGTTGTCAAATGTGTGCATTTTATAGAAAAGAAGGTGCTGACGATGCATATACTCTCACCCCAGAGCAAATTGAACAACGTGTTGCCATTGCAAAAAATATGGGTGCAACTGAAGTTCACATTGTAGGTGGTTTCCATCCAAAACTCCCTCTTGAGTATTATGAAGACATGATGAGAATTATCAAGAAAAATCACCCACAATTAAAAATTAAGGCACTGACTGCAGCTGAAATTTTCTACTTGTCTAAATTAACCAAAAATTCTGTCAAGGAAATTCTCACTCGTCTTAAAGATGCAGGTCTTGACTCTATGCCTGGTGGAGGGGCTGAATTATTCCACCCTGAAATAAGGGGGAAAATTGTTAGGGGAAAATGTTCAGGACAGGAATGGTTAGACACAATTGAGCAAGCTCATAATCTTGGAATCAAAAGCAATGTCACAATGCTGTATGGTCATATTGAAAAACCATCTCATATTATTGATCATTTGATAAAAATTCGTGAATTACAAAAAAAGACTAATGGGTTTATCTCATTAATTCCTCTTAAATTCAGTCTTGATAACACTGAACTTGAGCAAGAACATTTAGTTAATAATGAATGTTCATCTGTATATGATCTGAGGATTATTGCATTGTCTAGGTTAATGCTTGCAAATGTTTTGAATAATATTTCTGTTTATTGGGTTGCATATGGTAAAAAGCTTGCACAAGTTGCATTATCTAATGGTGGAAATGACTTGGTTGGAACTGCGTTTTCTGAAGAAATTTACCGTGCTGCAGGAAAACCAACCACTTCATCTGTAGAAGAGTTGGCTACAATGGTAAAAGAAATTGGGCGTCAACCTGCACAACGCGATACATTTTATAATATTATCAAGAGATTCTAAATTTTATTTTTACTTAGATGTTTTTTAATGGATTCTATATTGTCTTCCATTTTTACTTGCTTGTCTTTTCTTGAGTCTATTTTTAAAATTACTTCTACCCTATTTACTCCTAGATTGTGGACTACCTCCATGATGATTTTGGCAGCATCGTAAATTTTGTCGATATCTTCTGACTCTAAAATTGTCCCCATAGAATTTATCTCGTATCTTATTTCTTTGATGCTTTGTATGGCTTCTATTCCTTTAGCAATGTAGAAACTTACACTTGTAGCACCAGTTCCTATTGGATAGATGCTAATCTCTGCATGAATCAATACTGCTTAATCATAATTTTGGAATTAAAATGTTTAAAATTTAGGTAATTGGCTTTTTTTCTTCTTTTTTTGGACTGTTTTTTCTTCTCCTTTTAGCACCAAAACTAATTAAAATTAACAGAAATCCAATTCCAATTAAAATTCCTGCTAGATTATTCATGTCTTTATTTTCTTGCTGCTTTGTCATCAAATCTATGACCTCCTCCTCAGTCATTCCAGATTGACCAACTGGCATTGTGGCATTGATGTTGATCATGATGATTATTCCTACCACTAACATGGTAATTCCACCTGCAAATATTTTTTTATCTACTAGCATTTCTTTCTCATTAAAAGTTAAACTTCATCATATATTAGGTAATAGATCTCTAGATTGTCTATAGTAAATAAAAAGTATTTTTTATTATTAATTTGTGTAATCCAACTGATATGGTTTAATGTCTTTATGATCAGACATTATCATTTACTTTTCCCTTCAACTTTTTTTTCTATCATTTTAATACATGCGTGACACATCATTGATTTATCTGACATATTACGTATGATTTCATTATTTTGAAATTCTGAATCATATGTAATGCATATTGTTATTTTATTCCACCATACTTCATAATCTTCTTTCTTTTTTCTACACATAAAACAATTTATCATGTTTTTCTAAATTTATTATCGTAAATTAATGATTCTATTTGTAGTTTGGTTTTCTATATAGAAAGTTTACATTCGTTATACTCTGTAATGGAGTCATTAAGTTTCTTTAAGATAATTTTATTGTCAAAATCTTCTTCTTTTAATTCATTAAAATAATTAATAATGTTTTCTTTTAAAACTGACAACGTTCGTTTATCATCACAATGCATGATCTTTTTTTATTGATGGTAAATTTATGCTTGCTGTATTTTTTAAGAAAAAATCATATGCTAAATCTAGTTAAAATATTAATGTGATGATGATTACTATTATGCTTCCTATTAGACCGACTATCGCAAGTTTACTGTTTTTAGTCCATCCTTTTTTTACTGATATAATTCCCATTTGTTTTCTCTAATTTTATATGAAAATAAACCTTAGTTCTGTTAAATTTCCTTTTAATTTTGGTCTCTTTATGTTTATTTTACGTCAAACTAGAATTTGATCAAAGATGATTTTTAAAAACATTGAATTATTTTATCATTTTATGATTTATTTTGATTGCTAATCTACACGACGTACTTTTGACGATGCCCTCAAAGTTTCACCAAAAGAATATGGCGGTTTTGGAATGACAGGTAATATTGAAACATTATCTCCTATCATTTTTTGAATTTCTTCATCATACACTGATAATGTTTTACACTTTGGGCAAAACCAACCCCGACCTTTTATAAAACTACAACATTCAATGATGATGTTAAATCCACATGCAGGGCACTTGCCTGGTTCTTTATGAATATATTTCACAAATTCAAAAACTATACGCTCTACACTCATCACACTGAATCAAAAACACTGATTTTTAAATTATGTATTAGTTGTTTTGCTTCAGAATGGATAATTTCTAATATTTTACTATAAAATACTGTCCAAAT
Organism: uncultured Candidatus Nitrosoarchaeum sp.; assembly: GCA_938049695.1. GTDB lineage: Archaea > Thermoproteota > Nitrososphaeria > Nitrososphaerales > Nitrosopumilaceae > Nitrosarchaeum. Next base: position 4,759 of record CALKVM010000040.1, read on the forward strand.
TCACACATGACTGTTTTAAAATGTGTTTTTTTAGCAAAATTATGCTATTTATGACATTTTATATCCGATCTTAATTTTAAACTAAAATACAAAAACAGGATCTATTGAGTCTATTTGTACTATAATCCAAATACTATTGAAAAATGGTTCAATTACAGAGTATGTGCAAAACTACATGATATGAGAAGAAATTAGGTACATCAAGCCCACAATGAGTCATAACAAAAACTGATAAATTAGATCCAGAATATATAAAGCGATTTATTGTAAGCAAACATGCCTCAAACAAAGCCCATTGTCAGTGTCGTGAATGTGGTTGCGTCTGCATCCGTGGACCAAAAATTTGATCTAAACGAAATAACTAAAAAATTTCCAGATACTGAATATAATCCTGATCAGTTTCCAGGCCTAGTCTTTAGATTACAAAATCCAAAAACAGCAACACTGATTTTTAGAACTGGAAAAATGGTATGTACTGGAGCAAAATCTGAAGATTTGGCAATCAAGGCAGTTAACACGGTGGTTCAGAAACTACGAAAAGGTAAGATTAAAGTTAAAAACGATGCTGTGGTTACTGTTCAAAATATCGTTTCATCAATTAGTCTTGGAGGCAAAGTTCATTTGGAAAAAGCAGCCAGAACATTACCTCGAAGCATGTATGAACCTGAACAATTTCCAGGATTAATTCATAGAATGTTGGACCCAAAAACTGTCATACTGGTATTTGCCTCCGGAAAACTAGTTTGTACTGGTGCAAAAAAAGAATCAGATGTTTATCGTTCTGTTCATAACTTACATGCATTGTTAGAAGAAAAAAATCTAATGATCTATGATCAGTAAATTTTTTGAATTAAGCGTTAAATTCAAAATAAAATCATTTTCCTTTGGTTTCAAATCTTTATAGTCTGAATTATCTGTCTAACATTTTTGATATTTTTTAACGTTCTACACTGTATATCTCAGAAGGATTTATCATGTGCGTGTAAAGTCTATTATTTTAGTTGAGTTTACTATGAACGCATTATTTAAAAAAGAAACACTGAAAGATCCAGAGTCTGAAAATAATACATATTCAAATTTCACATTAAAGCGTGATACTATATTTTGTTGTGAAACATTCAAAAAATATTGCAAAAAATTTACTGTTTGGAATTATGAGCAAGGTAAATTTGCAATAGTAGATCAAATCACATATGAAGGACATTCAGTACAATCTATTAATTTCTGTCCTTTTTGCGGAGAAAAAATAGACTATGAAGATGAAAATGCTCCACAGAAAGTAAAGAGAAAGAAAATTAGAGTATCCTAAGTATTTTCGTAGATTTGTAAAAATTAGAAATTCTCTAATGGTGTGATTAACTTTACTTGACTTTTCTTAATTTGTACGGATGATCATATATTCTTGTTTTAGCATCTATTGTTTTAGAGTTTTGAGAGTTCATCTAAAATTGTATTTGCAAATCTTCTCTCTGTCTTATTTTTTGTTTTTGCAATTTGTACTAAATATGGGCACAGCTCCTTATCATTATAGCAAAGTTTCAACATGTTGTAATGTTCTAACGCTATAGTATCATTTTTTTCATAAATTATTTTTTCTATGATGTTTTTTGCTCTGGTTATTTTATTTTCAAGTGGAAGTTGAATTATCCCATACTGTAAAAACTTTTTTACTATCTCTTTGTGTCTTTCTCCAATTAATACAGTCAATCTAAATTTTGGCATTTTGTTGAATTCTGCTATTATATGTAAAAGTGCATTGTCAAACTCCATATGGTATCGTTGCATTAATGGTGCAATTTGAAGTGGTATGGTTATATCAAATTCATATGGTCTTGAAAGATTTCTTTCTGCATCTATTGCAAGTTCTGTTATTACAAATACAAGTCCTAATGGATCTCTGATTGCTCTTTTTTTGTATTCTACGGGATACTTTACAAACATCTTGTTTAGTACGTTAATTGCATGTGCTGATAATAGACCTCTTTTTTTGTCTGCGTCTAAAGTTTTGATAATTTTAAGAAGTGTAACTGAAAATAATGAATAATTTTTTGCAGACGCTCCATTTTTCTCAAGACATTGAATCTCAAAGTCATTCATAAATTCCTCCAAAATCTTTGGAATTTGCTCTGTCTGTTCTATATTTCTAAAACTAATTACTGTGTTTGATTTTGTTGTTTTTTCGTTATCTTGATTATCTCTTGATACAAATAATGGATTTGCTTGTTTGAGTGCACTTTGAATCACTGTTAATCTTTTTTTATTACCTTTACCGTATTTGCTATTTTGTAATATCTGAATGGATTGAACAAGTGAATCATACAATGTATGATTATAGTCATGTCCTTTTGATAAATCTACACTTCAATCATCTTTTTTGATTTTTGTGTATTGAGTTTTTCTGCATAATACATACTGTTCACCAACATATTCTCCTTACATTTTTGGAAATTGGTGAAAACTATTAATACGATCTGACTATGCCTGTGATCAATAATGACAACAAAGTTACTTGCAAGTATTGCAGTTCTCGTATTGTTAACAGGTGTAGTTAGCACCTCTATGATACAATCTGTATATGCTGCAGCTTATGAAACAAATGATAAAGCAGTGGTTGACAAGAAAGCACTAGATGCAAAGAAACTAGCTGACAAGAAAGCACTAGATGCAAAGAAACTAGCTGACAAGAAAGCGTTAGATACAAAGAAAGCAACTGATGCAAAGATGGCACCTAGTAAGACGACATCTTCAAGTATGGTTACTGTTGATATGGCAAAAGGCTCAGGCTCAGACACAAAATGTGCTGATAAATGTTATATTCCAAACACAGTACCGATCAAAACAGGTGTAACTGTAACTTGGAAAAACGTAGACACTGCTGCACATACTGTAACCAGCCAAAAAGTTCCAACTCCTGATTTATCATTTGATAGTGGCATGATCATGGTTGGAGGTTCATTCAACCATAAATTCGACAAAACAGGAACTTATGATTACTTTTGTATGGTTCATCCTTGGATGATTGGTAAAGTAACTGTAAGTTAATCTTTTTATTTTTTATGTATGTTCTAAAACATTTAATTTATTTTGATTATTCCGTTTGAAGTCAAGTATTGTATTCCTCTTAGAAAATCATCTTCAGATATTTGTCCTTCTGACCACCAACCGGCATTATTTTTAACCCACTTGGGAATTGTATTGCTTTTATCAATTGATTGAGACACTCCTGATACTTTGATTATCTGATTTTTTACTAGAAATTGTATTCCGCTGACAAAAGTCTGATCATCTAGATTTCCTTTTGACCACCATTTGGCATTTTGCTTTATCCAATCTGGAATCTTATGTTCACTATAATTGTGAATTGTATCCTCTAAAACATTGAATGAGATTTCATCACTATGTCTATTCATGTAATTTGCTTTTAGATGGTACTGTCCTTTTTGAGTATCTGGGTCTAATCTGATTTGGATTGAAAATATCTGTGAATCATTGACTCTTGCTTTGAGTTCTTCATTATGACCGTCTGGGAATGTTTGAGTGATTAACACATTTTGTCCTCTTGAAAATATCTCTTTGGTTACTCCTCCTGTAATCGTTATTATATCTGTCATGCCATTTTTGATATGATATTCTGGTTTGTCTACTGAAAAACTCTCAAAAGTTTTTGAGACTAGAGATTCTGAGATTGACTTGAATCCATTTGGGGTGTAAATTGATTTGATTTTCTCAATATCTATTGGTTTTATCTTCATTAATTTTGGATTCTCTTGTGAGAATATGGCCATTATAGATGGTGCATCTACACCACCTTTTGCCCATACTGCATTTACTCTTGGGTCATCTGCTTGATAATGACCTAGTCCTAATGCATGACCAATCTCATGTGTTATGGTAGTTCGAAGTTTTTCTGATATTAGAATATCTTCGCCATAACATGGATTATTGTAAATATAGTGATCATCTCTGGTTTGACAAATTTTAACATCTCTGTAATAGATTTTAATTAAATTTACACCTGTATTGTTATAATTAGAATAAGTAACTCCGAGTGTTCTATACCATTCATTCTGTTCTATAGGGATTGAGTTTAATTGAATGATGACATTGCAGTCTTTTTGAAGATCCTTTTCTCTATCTTTCTCTGAAAGTACTTTGTAATCAATTCTCCAGTTATCTTTTGACTCTTTTTTTTCATATTGCTGTAATGCTGATTGCCAGTCTTGAACAGCAAGTCTTGTAGATTCTGATAGTCTATCCACCCCCCATTGCTTTAGATATGGATCTTGTTGAAGTGTTGGTTCATATGTGCAAACTAGAGGGCTTTTTAAAAACTGCTTACCAAATATTGGATACTCTACATTATACGCAAAAGAATCATTTACAAAATTCATACTAAGAAAAAATCCGATAACTAAAATTATAATTGAAAATTTCACTGATTTCATTAATTAATCAAGATGTATTAAGAATTCATAATTAGTTGATATTTCTTTTTCTGTCAAATGGTATGATTATAGTCATTTTTTTAAACGCATGTTATTTTTTGTAAAATTATACGCACGAATTCTGTCCAGCCAAATGAGATATTTGGAAAGTCACATGAATCCTTCTGGAGGTTTTTGAACAAAGACATTACAAACAAGTGCATCCATTTTAGAATCCCTATATTGCACATTACATGATACAAATTTTCCTTTTAGTGCTTTCTCCAAATCCATCTTTGTTGTTTCTTGATATTGAGGTTCATCGGGATTGTCGATTTTGGCAATGATTACGCGCTCTGTTTTAGCATATTTCTCTTTGTTGTCTTTACGAAAATGAGTTACTAGAAGTTCAAAGGTGTTGTTTGACAAACAACCTATTACTGGCCCTCCTATTCCATCACCCATAAGTTGTAAAGTTTTTTTGCAATATAATTACTTGATGGCTATGTTGAGTGTAAATTCTGGCACAAGGTTTTTTTGTTTTGCCATCTCAAAAATTCTTCTTATTGACTCTTCTCCTTTATCCCCCATATTCACAGTGATTTTATTTACATACATTTTTACAAATTTTTCAATCAACTCTCTTGGTTTTCCTCTACTGTATTGCATTGCATAATCCATTGCATCCTCTAGGTGTGCTAATCCATATTCAATCGATGCTTGCAAATACTGATCAAATTTATGAATTGTATCACTTCCTAGACTTGTTTTCATGACATTGATTCCCAATGGAACCGGTAGTCCATTTGTTTCCTTGTCCCACCATTCCCCAATATCTAAAATTTTGACATTACCTTCTTGCTCGTATGATAATTGAGTTTCATGAATGACCAATCCTGCATCTACTTTGCCCTTTCTTACTGCCTCTGGAATCTCGCTAAAATTCATTTCAACATAATCAAACTTGCCTATCATTAACTGAAGTAACAAAAAAGCAGATGTCATTTTTCCCGGTATTGCAATTTTACATTTTTTAATTTCATCAATTGTCATTTGTTTTTTTGCCGTAACAATTGGGCCATATCCTATCCCAAAACTACCCCCGCTTCTCAAAATAGTATATCCTGGAATGTAAGCACAAGCATGAACCGATACTGCAGTAACATCTAATTCTGGATTTGTTGCTTTTCTATTCAGCTTTTCAATATCTTCAATTACATGATTCACAGTAAAATCTAAAGACGTTACTTTTCCTGTAAACATTCCATAAAACATGAATGCGTCATCTGAATCCGGAGTATGCCCTACAGAAATTTCCACATACTATTTCTAAATATTCGTTATAAAAATCAAAACTAGTATCTTTTTCTAATATGTGTGATGATTTTTATACAAACCTTGGAAATATGTGAAAAAGATATTTCATTTCACCTGAATTTTTACATACTTTTTACGTCAAAAATCCACTTTTTAGAACACACCAAAAAATATGATCTTTTATTTCATCAAAAAACTTTACACTATCTATGATCAAACGATCTAATTTTTCTCATAAGATTTAATAGCTGAATAATTGGATTTGCGAATATGGCAAAATTCAAGTCAACAATTGAAGTATTAAAGATCATCAAGAATAAAGAACAAATTCGTAACTTTAGTGTAATTGCGCACGTTGATCACGGAAAAACTACTATGAGTGATAGTCTTTTGGCAAATTCTGGAATTATTGCTCCCTCTGCTGCTGGAAAGGCATTGGCGATGGATTTTGATAAAGAAGAACAAGCAAGAGGAATTACAATTTATCAAGCAAACGTAACATTACACTTTACACAAAAAGACAAAGAATACGTCATTAACATGATTGATACACCTGGACACGTTGATTTTAGTGGAAGGGTAATTCGAAGCCTTAGAGCAATTGACGGGGCAACAGTTGTATGTGATGCAGTTGAAGGAATTATGACTCAAACAGAAACTGTAACAAGAATGGCTCTGGAAGAAAGAGTCAGACCTGTTTTGTTTATCAACAAAGTGGATAGATTAATCAAAGAACTCCGTTTAACTCCAGAAAAAATGCAAGAAACACTTGCAGGTGTGGTATCTAGCTTTAATCAATTAATTGAGACTTATGCAGAACCGGAATACAAAGAAAAATGGAAAGTATCAATTCAAGATGCTAGTGTAACATTTGGTTCTGCTAAGGATAAGTGGGCATTTAATGTAGATATTATGAAAGAAAAAGGAATTACATTCAAAGATGTTATTGATGCATATAAAAATGAAAAAGTCGATGATCTAGTAGCAAGAGCTCCGCTGGCTGACGCAGTATTGGGAATGGTAGTCAAACATATTCCACCACCAGATGTTGCTCAAAAATACAGAATTCCGCAAATTTGGAAAGGAGATCTTGACTCTGATATAGGAAAAGCACTTTTGGCATGTAGTGATGATGGACCAACAATTATGATGGTTGTCAACATGGTGTTGGATCCAGCTGCTGGACCTGTTGCAATTGGTAGATTATTTTCAGGAACCATAAAGGATGGACAAACGATTAACATTATAGATTCAAAACGAGAAGGAAGAGTTCAATCTGTAAACTTTTTCATGGGTAACCAAAGGGAACAAGTTGGTGAGTTAGGTGCTGGAAACATTCCTGCATTATTGGGGTTAACTGAAGCCAGAGCTGGCAATACAATTTCATCTGTGAAAGGCATACCAATGTTTGAAGGTGTCAAATATGTTTCAGAACCTGTTGTTCAAATTGCAATTGAGCCAAAACATCCAAAAGATTTACCTAAACTAGTTGAGGTTCTCAGACAACTCACAATTGAAGATCCTAATCTAGTAGTAAAAATTGATGAAGAAACAGGTGAAACACTTGTTGCTGGAATGGGTGTTCTTCATCTTGATGTAGCTACACATCGTATTCAAGATACTAAATTAGAAATTATTACATCTGAACCACTTATCAATTATCGAGAAACTGTAAAAGGCAAATGTGACCCAATAATGTCAAAATCACCAAATAGACATAACAAGATTTTCATGAAAGTTGAACCTTTAGAACCTGCCATTGCTCATATGCTTAGAACAGGTGAAATCAGTGATATGAAAGACAAAAAGGTGGTAGCTGATCTTCTCAAGGGTGCCGGTTGGGATACTGATACTGTTAAGAGAGTTATGAGATTGGATTCACGTGGAAATGTCATGATTAATGGAACAAAAGGTGTTCAATTTATTCAAGAATCTACTGATTCTATTAATTCTGGATTTGAAGAAGTTATGAAAGAAGGTCCTATATGCAGAGAGCAAATGAGGGATTGCAAGTTTACCTTTACACACTTTGTTCCTCACGAGGATACTGCACACAGAGGTTTGTCCCAATTAGGTCCTGCTTCTAGACGTGCTTGCATGGGTGCACTTTTAACCGCTGGAACTACAATGCTGGAACCAATGCTTGCAATTGAAATTAGAGTTCCGACAGATCTTGTAGGAAACGTTGCCACTGTATTATCTGGAAAACGTGGTAAAGTACTTGACATGGTGCAAAAAGGAGCTTCCAGTATTATCGTCGGTGAAATTCCAGCAGCTGAAACATTTACGCTTTCAGAAGCAATGAGAGGTCAAACAGCTGGACGTGCAACATGGAATACTTCCTTTAAGGCATGGACTGAACTTCCAAAATCTATAGCTACTACTGCAATTGCAGAAATAAGAAAGAGAAAAGGTCTTGCACCAGAACCTCCCGGCATAGACGAATACATCGATAGAGAATAAAAATAGAACTTTATTTTTGATAAACGTTTTTAATATTGAATTAAAAATTGCCTTCATGAGATTTTTTAGCAAAGAAAAAGTCATAATGGAAACTAAATGTAGGGAATGCGGTATGGAATTTTCAGAATCCGAAAGAATGATTCGCCACATGATTAAAGCGCACACCAAGAAAAAACCAAGTTGTAATTGTTGATACTAGCCAAAAAAATTTAGTCTTAGAATCTTCATTGGATTGAGGATTGGATAATTTTTAATTCCTTCTTAAAAGGATGGTGGATGCGTAACCGCACAACATCAATCTGATAATCTGATGATTATGAAATGGAGTGGATGGATAGTACAAAAAGGACTTTGGCAAAAACTGCTGTTTACCGAGGCTCAATTACCGTATTATTGTTTACTTTGCTCTGGTTATTTACTAAAAATATCTATGAAACTTCTCTTGTTACAATAGTTTTCAATGTTGCAGCTACGATCATTTATTATTTTCATGAACGAATGTGGGGTAGAATATCTTGGGGCAATACAATTGAAACAAAACCCATTCTAAAACCACTAAAATAATCAACAGCTAACCAATAAATTTTCATTAGGGTTTTTCCGTTCTATTACCACTTTTTATTTGTCGATATTGATAAATACATGACCTGTATATACTAGGTCGACCTAGTAGAGATGACTTATCTTGAGCCTAATTCAGAACTATATGAGCGTGAAAGGATTGTTCTGGAATGCATCAAAAATAATCCTAACATACATCATAACGCATTGATGAAAATTATTGTTCCTGAATATATGGCCAAAACAACATTTGAAAAGACTAGGGACTCGTTACTTGAAAAAGAAATAGTTTTGGTTCAAAAAAAAGGGAATATGAAATTCTATATTCCTACATTAAATTATGCTACACGATTTCAACAACATATTGAAAGAATCACAAACACATCTT
>CALKVM010000041.1:0-12343 GCA_938049695.1 uncultured Candidatus Nitrosoarchaeum sp.
ATGTCCCAAATAACACAAACCCCAATGAAAAAAATATCTTTAGAAAAAGTTGTCCTAAATATGGGGTTAGGAAAATCTGGGGATATCATACTAGTAGCAAAAAAAGCACTAGATCATATTTCTGGTAAAAAATCATCAGCACGTAATGCAAAAGAAACACAAAGAGAGTGGGGAGTAAGACAAGGAGAACCAATAGGAGTTGCAGTTACAATAAGAGGAAAAGATGCACGTGAATTACTTAAACGATTACTTGAATCAAAGGGACATCAGCTCAACGGAAAATCTTTTGACAATTTTGGAAATTTTTCATTTGGAATTAAAGAACACATCGATATTCCAGGTGTAAAGTACGATCCACAAGTTGGAATATTAGGTCTTGGAATTTCAGTAGCACTGACTAGACCTGGATATGGAATTAGAAAAAGAAGTAAACATAAAGCAAGTGTTGGAAAAGCACACGTAATAAAAAATGATGAAGCAAAGGATTATCTAGTTAAGGAATTTGGAGTGACGATAGTATAATGGCAAAAGATAGATCATATGAAGCTACAGGAAGAAAGAAACATGATTTCGGTAGAGGTTCTAAATGGTGTAAACGATGTGGTGACTATACAGCTGTAATTCAAAAATATGATCTGATGCTTTGTAGACGATGTTTCAGAGAAGTAGCAACATCTTTAGGGTTTAGGAAAAATATGTGATTATAATGCCGGCACAGAATGTTTTAGCAAATCTATTTGTCACATTATATAATAATGAAGCCAGAAGAAAAAGCGATTGCGTTATTCTTCCAACTTCAAAATTAGGCGTTGAAGTTCTAAAAACACTTCAAAAAGACGGATACATTGGAGAGTTTGAACATATAGACGATAACAGAGGTGGAAAATTCAAGATAAAACTATTAGCAAAAATTACAAAATGCGGTGCAATTTCACCAAGATTCAAAGTAAAAAATGACGAGTATAATGATTGGGAACAGCAGTATCTGCCAGCATATAACAGAGGAATGCTACTAGTAACAACAAACAAAGGTGTTATGTCACATCATGAAGCTGTAAACAAAGGATTAGGAGGATTTTTGATAGGATATGTCTACTGAGCAAATCGAAAAATTCCAAGAAATAGTAGAAATTCCTAAAGGAGTTAATGTCACGTTAAAGAAACACATGTTGCATTTTCAAGGTCCACTAGGCAAAACATACAAAAATTTCAGAAAAATACCAGTCAACATTGAAATCAAAGATGGAAAGATAATAATCAAATCACAAGGATATAGAAAAAGAGATTATTCAATATTACACACTGCGAGATCAATTATCAGAAACATTTGTGAAGGTCTAGTTATAGGATACACAATTAAAATGAAAATAGTATATGCACACTTTCCAATTACGGTGAAAGTTCAAGACAAAATTGTTTTAATTGAAAATTTCCAGGGTGAAAGATCAGCAAGAACTACAAGAATCATGGGAAACACCAAAGTAATTCCAAAAGGGGAAGATGTGATTTTGACAGGAGAAGTATGGAATGACATCACACAAACTGCAGCAAATATAGAATTACACAGTAAAGTAAAAGATAAAGATCACAGAGTTTTCTTAGATGGTGTATATGTCTATGAAAAGAAAAAAGGAATAGATAAATAATATTTTTTAATTTTTGATCATACCGCATGACTCTTGATCCTGAATTTTCAAAACAAACATTAACCCTTATTGAACAGACACTAGAATTATACAAGAGTGTTGGCGCATCACCCAGAGTAGGTCAATTATGGGATTGTCAAAATGTTGGCGATTTTCTTTGTGGTTTTTTTGTAGGTGAAATGGTCGGTTCTGCTTTAAGTGCATTTCAAATTGTCCATAAACGTGAACCAACTGCAGAAGAACACATGGAAATAGTTGAACTGGTAGAAAGTCATTCCAAAGAGATCAAAGAATTCTTTGCTAAATTCAACTAACAACATTCAGAGTTCAGCCTAAATCTAATGGGCGCAAGGATTAAATCGCTTTTACTAAGGTACAGACTTGTGCCTCCCTAGCTCAGCGTGGTAGAGCATCCGACTGTTAATCGGATGGTCACCAGTTCAAGTCTGGTGGGAGGCGCTCTTTATTTCTAAACTCGAATTTTGCAACATTAGTTTCCAATCAGATAGTTCAAAACATCACATATCTAAAAAATATTTCTAAATTCGAATTTAGAAATATTGATCGATTGAAACAATTTAGTTCATTCTATTAGACAGGATAGATCTAATAGATGATCGCATATTAACAATAATGCAGGAGGTTCACATTGGTCAGAACTAGAAGGGCAAACAGATACTGTGTGGATTGTGGGTCAAGATTGGTGTATTACCCCAGACTATCCAATCCAAAAGCACCAAATGAACACAGGGTTCTAGTTTACGCATGTCCGGATTGCACAGAAGACTTTGAAAAACCAAAGATGTTTTCAATTAGACGAAATCAAGTAGACGATCCGCTTGAAACCGTTGAAATAGAGATAACTCAAAGCCAGAAAAAAACAAATTAAAATGAATGAATTTTATGATACATTTGTCAAATAGAAATTAAAATGAATCATGAAAAAACCAGAAGCAATTGGTGGTATAGTTTACCAATATTGATAGGGTTAATTGGAGGCGTCATAGCATATTGGGTTTTAAGACATGATGATCCAAAGAAAGCAAAAATATGTTTGTACGTAGGAATTACTTTAGCAATCGTTGGAATCATTGTCAATATTGTAATTGTGACGCAGATTCCAGGTTTAGCGCCAAATTTTAATGTGAATGTCTAAAACAAGGCACAAATACACAATGCAAATAGGCATAGTTTTAAATTATTTCTTAATTCGAATTTAGAAATATTTGAAATTAATAGTGTATCTCACACATGAAATTTAGAATCATATAGGCCTGAAAACAATAGTTCAGTATGACTGGCTCCAAAATGAAAGACAATGTAGAAAGATGGTTAATACACGAGAGTCATTCGTTTGAATCAGTTAAAAATGATGAAAACAGTTTCAATATTCTAGTAAAACATGCAGGGCCATATGGAATCCCTGTTGAAATATTTGAACCAAAATCACAACCAGGAGTAATCGTAATAGGTGCCAAAGTAATAATGAAAAATAATCAAATTGCAAGATATTTGGGATTCAATAATGAGGAAAAAGCCAAATTTGAGAAAAAAGTAGTAGATTTTTGTAATTCAATACAAGCAATCAATCGAGTAATCACAGAAGATGGTAAGCAAAAGGTAGGGGTTTTTGTAGTATTAGATGACAAAGAAAACATAAACCAACAGACGGTTTTTGATGCGATTAACAGAGTGTCTGAACTATATGAAAAAACTGCACGTTTTTTGATGAAAACATTCTAAATAGTTGGGTGTGTCAATTACATCTAGACAGCATCAGCCAAGAATATCACAATAGATGTGCAGACAAAATATGTCAAGTATAAGGAATTTAGTCAATAAGCAACCATCATCAGTCATCCTAACATGTGATCGAATCCTGTAAAAACTGAAAAGAATGATTATTTTTTGTAAAAACTAGACCATCATTTCAGAATGAGCAGAAAGAGGATTTTTAGAAAATCAGTCATAAAAGCTAAACCCCCTACTAATTTTTTACCATATAGGCACAATGCCATATTATCAAAACCATCCATTTTTTGGGGGGGGTTAACACTTGTGCCTACCTAGGAAAGACAACCGTAGAACCACCTAGATGTACCAGTTAAACATGTGTGATGTTTTTCATCTAGGCATGAAAGCTAACCCCCTCTAAAACAGAGAAAAAATGAGAGTCAAGATAAGGTACCAGAGATCAAAATAGACAATTCCAATGGGTTTTGAACAATGTAATTTAGTGACTAATAGAGAATGCAAATATCAGTGGAACTGCAATAATTCCAAAAATTGCTGCAATTTTGAGCAAGTCTTTTTTTTCTAATGGCTTGAATTTACCCATACCCATACTATTTTTGGTTATTTTTAATTCATTAGGTAAATTTTCAGAAAATTTAGTGCTAAATGATATCAATTATTTGGATGATTTGTTCAATGTACGCTTCAACTATATACCAAATTTTTCCAGATCCTCGCATGGTACGAATTGGGGTAGTTATTGTGATTGGAATAATTATAATTTCAATGACAGTTACGATGTACATGTACACCCAATATCAGACAAATTTTATCAGTGTAAAGGTAGGGGAACCAGTAGTTATTGGACCTGTGGAGTATACGATAACATTTGATGGGATTTACAAAGGAAATGAAAAGTTAATTGAAACAAAACCAGATAACGTATTTGTAAAAATTAGAATAATTGCAAAAAACATCAGTGAGGAAAAAACCGTGATATCGGCAAGTCAATTTTACTTAATTGATGAAAAACAACAAAAGCATCTACCAGTGCATGGGGGGGTTTCAACAGATCTTGTGTATGAGGGCTTTAGGAGTTCTGACCACGGGTTAGAACCAAACAAGTCAGTGATAATGACTACACAGTTTGATGTTTCATATAATGAACTAAACCAATACAATATCATAATTCGTCCATCAAAACAACAATCATCAGTAGATACAGCAGTAATTTGCATTGCTAATTGCTGATCGCAAAAAAATTATTGTCAAATTTTACTAGCGTTGAGGCAACTATGTGTGACTTTAACCATATAACCGCAATGATAAAAGTAGACTAGGCATGGGAATATCTAAAGCCAGAAGAGTTGAAGCAGCTAAAAAAGCCGCACGTACAAGAAAAAGAAACTTGGCAAAATTAGCAGTTGAAGCAGCTAAAATTGCAGCAAGGCGAAAACGAAGCAGAGCTGCAAAAAGAGCAGCTGCAACTCGCAAGAGATCAACGGTAAAACGAACTGTTGTTAGAAAAGCAGTTAGACGAGCTGTTGTTAGAAAAGCAGTTAGACGAAGACGCTAGACTGCTTTCATCATCTTTTTTCCATTTATTTTAGTGATTTAAAAAATATTTCTAAATTCGAATTTAGAAATATTTATGTTTTAGTCGTCACTCATTTTTAATTCAGGCATAACAAAAACACGTTCAGGTTTTATCTTGAGAGTTATTCTTTTTTCATTCTCTCTTTTGAATGGATAGTTTTTTTGTCCCATGTATTGCTGTGTTAGTTTGTCCGCATGTGCATAATCATAATCAGGAATTATTTCTTTAACTGTTCCTCGAATTGTTGTCATATCAAGGGGGTTATCATTAGAGACAACAGAAATTGCAACACGTGGATCACGTAAAATATTTTTATGTTTAATTCTACCTTCTGCAGTATTTACTAAAATATATCCAGAGTCATAGTTAGCCCAAACTGGTGAAAGTTGTGGAGCACCATCAGTCATAAGAGTTGCAATAAAAACAATGTTTTTTTGCTGAAATAACTTTATTGTCTTTTCTTCCAACATTTATCACAATTACAAATATTTGTCATCTAAAGTCATTTTCAGTGTTTTTAATTGATTGTTCTTCATATTAGTAAAAAACACTAAACAGATTTGATCGATTCATGTTTTTTGCCCGAATTTTCCATGATATTTGTCATAGCACGGTTCATAATTTCCATTACTAGATACTGAGAATATCCTTCAGAGTTTTCACCTTTAGTTTTTTTTGCTTTTGTTGTTTTTGGGGTGAGATTTCTTAGAATTTTTTCAATTTTTACAGATGTACTATCAATTATTTTAGAATATTTTGAATCAAAATCATCAGGGGCAGCATAACCAAGTAATTTTGTAGATGTGCTATAAAATTTAGTGATGGCTCCACGTGATTCCTCAATTTTGGCAATTTCAATTAGGCCAGATTCTTTTAAAATATCAAGATGGTGTCTGACAGTGGTCAAGGCTTTTTTGTATCCTGTTTTTTTTAGCTCATTTGAAATCTGGTCTGCTGATAATGCACGATGATATAGAATTTCAATAATTTTTGAACGTGCTGGGTCTTCAATTGCACGTGCGTGTTTAACGCTTGTAGTAAGAATACGATTTACTTTGATTACTTTTTCTAAGAGGGTAGACATACTGCTTATTGCTTTAATTCTGATCTAAAAGATCCTCGTATCATATTTTTTTACCTAATCGCATCAATTTTTTTTTGTTATAATAATAGTGAGACCGAGTCAAAAAGATAGATACCGCTATCAATAATATTATAATGTAATCCTAATTATCATCATTACTATCATAAATATAGTATCAATATCATAAATATAGTATCAATATCATAAATATAATATCAATATCATAAATATAGTATCAATATCATAAATATAGTATCAATATCATAAATATAGTATCAGTATAAATGATCATGAAAAAATAATAAAAATAAATAAATATGAAAAAACAAGATACCGCATAAGGCAAATATTGCAATAAGATGAATTTAAAAATGAATCAAAAATTAAATTCGAGTTGAACCATATATTTTATTTAACATACAGTCATGATGAAAAAAATATTACAACTACAGAGGATGACCGGTTAATTTTTCATATGCAATAACATACCGATTGGTCATTTTCTGAATTATTTCTTGGGGAATTGTAGGTGCAATAGGTTCTTTTCCTGCATCTCGCGCATCATCAAATTGTTTTTGATAACCATGTTCAGTTAGCCAATCACGTAAAATTTGTTTGTCAAATGCCTCTTGTATTTTACCAACCTCATAGGAATCTTTTGGCCATAATCTATACTCGTCAGGGCCAATGGAATCGCCCAAGGTGATGTGGCCATCTAAAATTCCAAATTCAAGTTTTAAATCAGCTAAAATGAATCCTGCTCTGTCTGCAATATCAGACATTATTTTGTAGATATCAATAGATGTTTTCTCTAGCCACACATATTGCGCTTCAGTAACCAGCTTCATCTCGAGAGCTTTTGTTTTATCAATTGGGATATCATGTTCTGATTTTGTAGTAGGATCAAAGATCGGCTCTGAAAGCTTTGCAGCTAGTGTTGTATTAGAGCCAATAGGAATTTTTATTTCACCTTTTTTCCATCTCCCTACCAAACTACCATAGAAATAACCTCGAACCACACATTCTATTGGCAGCATATTCATTTTTTTTACCACAATTTCAGTATCAGATTGTCTTTTTACAAAATGATTTGAAACAGGTAGTTGATTAAACCAAAATTCAGCAAATTTACACAAAACCTCTCCCTTTTTAGGTATATTTTCTTTGAATTTTACATCAAACGCAGATACCCTATCAGAAAATTTGAAAAGCATTGTATCACCATCAAGAGAATACAGATCCTTTACTTTTCCAGAAGCAATAAACTTCAAACAAACAGCCTTGTTTTCAATATGATTTAACTGCTCTGAAAAATTAGGAGTAAATGACTAATCCAGAACCTTATTGTATTTTAACGCCATTCCAAAACGCAACCATTCCTTTGATTTTTTTGGCAGCGTCATTTGGTTCAGCATAATACCATGCACAGTCTTTATTGGTTTTTCCATTAATGGTCACAGAGTAATAATTTGCCATTCCTTTCCAGCCACAAAAAGATACAAGATCAGTTTTTTGAAAGTATTCTTCTTTAATAGAATCAACTGGAAAATAATGATTTCCTTCAACTATCACAGTATCATTACTTTCTGCAATTACAGTGTCATTCCAAATTGCTTTCATAATCAGAATATCAAAAAAACAATTAAAGAATCAGTCTTTATCCTGTTCAGGAATTACAGATAAGGTAGTTGTGGAAATTACATTTTTTATTTGTCTAATCTGTTTTGTAATTGTATCTTCTACTTCTTTTGAGGTCTTCGCCTCAACTTTGACAAAAATATCATAGAGCCCAAATGTGCCCCTAGCTTCTTTTACAGCATCGATTTTTAAAATATCACTCATGACTTCCATCTCATGTGCCATTTCACTTTTAACTAGAACATATGCAGTTTCCATATTATTCACCTTTCATCTCAATACGGGTTTTAAACTCTGGCGTAATTCCCAATGAATCATAATTTCCAGACGAACAAGTAAAACACATTGAATCTTTTGGAATTCCTACAGCAGCGGCAAGATTTTCAGCGTCATTATAACCCAAAAAGTCAGCCCCAATACTCTTTCTGACCATTTCAGTTAATTCCTCATCAGTCATGTCCTTCCCATTTGAGAATGTTGCAAGTTCTTCTTGAGATGGAAAATCAATTCCAGCATAGCAAGGAAATTTAATTGGAGGATATGTTATTACCATACTTATTTTTTTTGCACCTGCTCTTCGTAGTGCTTGGATAATTGCCTTTGAACTAGTACCGCGAACTAAACTATCATCAATTACAACAACATGTTTGTCTTCAATGATTTCTCGAATTGGGATAATCCAGCGATTGATTTCAATTCGATCGCTTTGGTGTGGTTCGATGAAACTACGCAGTGGCCCTTTCTTGCTGTATCTATCTTTGAGTAATCCTTCATCAAATGTAAGACCTAATTCTTGTGCATATCCTAATGCGGCAGGTCTTGCAGAATCAGGGACGGGTATTACAAGATCTGCGTCTTTAATCGGGAATTTTCTTGCTAAAAATTTACCAATTCTCTTTCTTGAGATGTAAATATTGGCGCCTTCCATATTGCTAGAAGGATGCGCAAAATAAGTATATTCAAAAGAGCAATGAGCACGTGATGTATCATCAGAGAATCGTTCAGTTTCTAACCCATTTTTACTGATTTTAATCAATTCACCAGGTTTGACATCTCTTTGAAGTGTTGCACCTACTGCAGAAATGGCAGATGATTCAGATGCAACAATATATGTATCATCAGACACTTTATAACCCAAAACCATAGGTCTGAATCCTTTAGGATCTCTTGCAGCATATACAGAATTATCATCAGAGATAAATGTAAAACAATAAGAGCCAATCATCTCGTTTTTCAAAATTGCAAGAGCTTTTCCCATTTCACCATTTTCAGAAATTAATGCCACTAGTCTCTGTGCAGCAACTAGAGTGTCACTTGCATTTTGAGGCGTAAATGAGCACCCTCCAACTAAATTAGATAGTTCTTGAACATTTGCAATGGTTCCATTATGAGCAATGCAAAGATCTTTGACTTTTAGGGGTTGAGCATTTTCAAGTGTGCTTCTTCCCATGGTAGAATATCTAACATGGCCAATAACAGATGAAGAAGAATAGTCCTCACAAATTTTTTTAAACTCAGATGAAGCACTAGTCACAAGACCTAATCTTTTTAGTGGTTCTTTGTTTGGAATTGCAATGCCCCATGCTTCTTGTCCTCGGTGTTGTAATGCCCTAAGTGCATCAATTGCCATAGGAACAACATTAGTTCCACTAAGACTAAAAATTCCAACTACACCACAATTTTCTTTAACCATGCACTAATTCCCTTAACGAATTAAACCAAGTTTTTTGTGCCTTATCAACTCTTAGATCTATGACATGTTTGTTTTCTTTGTTAAATCGAATATTCTCTCCGCCAAATACTCCAATCATTTTGTATGAGGCTTTGCTCTTTTTGGAAAGTTCTTCAAGTTTTTTGAGATTTTTCTTTTCTAAAACTAAAAGATATCTAGAATGACTTTCAGAAAATAATACTCTATCAACATCCAATTTTGGACCAGGTACTTTTTCTAATGATACATCACATCCAATTTCGTGTGTCATGCAGAGTTCTGAAATAGCTACTGATAGGCCACCTTTAGAACAGTCATGGACTGTTTTGAGAAGATTTTTTCCAATCACATCTAAAACTAGATTCATGTTAGTTTTAGATTCCTGGAAATTAACAACAGGGCATTTTCCTCCAATGAATTTGTGAATGTATTCAAAGTATTCAGAGCCCCCCATTTCATTTTTAGTATCCCCGATAATTACAAGACAATCACCAGCAATGATTTTCTGAGAGTAAAGAGGCGTTTTATCAATCAAGCCCAAAATTCCAATTATAGGTGTAGGTTTAATCGGACCAGATGGTGTTTCATTGTACAAACTGACCTTTCCACCAACACATGGAATTTCAAAGTATTTTGCAAAGTCAATTATTCCTTTTATGGATTCTAAAAACGTCCAAAAGATTTCAGGGTTTTCTGGATTTCCAAATTGTAAATGATCAAGCATCCCAATTGGTTTTGCTCCAGTACAGACAACATTTCTGCATGCTTCCTCAAAGCATCCTATTACTCCTTCTCTTGGATTGATATAGCAGTGTTTTGGATTACCATCTATTTTTGCTGCCAAAAATTTACCATTATCAAGTCGAAGAACAGATGCATCTTTGCCAGGTTTTACTACGGTTCTAATTCCAACCTCATGATCATACTGGCCATACACCCAAATTTTGCTTGCAATGTTAGGAGATGCAATAAACTTCATCATCATTTTTGTATAGTCTAAAATTGGTTTGAGTTTTTTTTCTTTTTCTATGTTTTCTAAGTATGCAGGTTTTTTGGAAGGTCTATCTAAAAGAGTGGCATTTGCAACAACATCAGTGGGAAGATTAGCACATGTCTTTTTGCCTTTTTTTACATGCATCATATTATCCAAAGTCACATGACCAATAACAGAACATGCTATACGAAATTTTTTACAGATTTCCTGCAATTTTTTGAGTTTTTCATTATTTGTCACTATTAACATTCTTTCCTGAGATTCAGACACCATAATTTCATCAGGATTCATATCAGATTCACGAGTATGTACTTTATTCACATCCATTTCGATTCCAATGGATAGCGCATCTGCAGTTTCAGATACAGCACAAGATAATCCCCCACCACCAAGATCTTTCATTGCATGAATAAGATTTTGATTTCGAGCCTCCAGTATTGCCTCTATGATTAATTTTTCAATAAAGGGATCTGGTATTTGGACTGCAGATCTATTCTCAGATTCTAAAGAATCAGAAGCAAATTGTGAGCCACCAATTCCATCTCTACCGGTAGAACCTCCAAGTAAGACCACAAGATCACCTTTTTTAGCATGATTTTTGATTAGATTCTTTTTCTTTCCAAATCCAATAGCTGCGACATCAACTAGAGCATAATTAGAATAGCATTCATCAAATTCAACTTCACCGCCAATAGTAGGAATGCCCAAACAATTTCCATAATCTGCAATTCCAGTAACTGCATTTTTGAAAAGCCATCTTGCTTGTAGATCTTTTTCAATATCTCCAAATCTCAAACCATCAAAAAGTGCAATAGGTCTTGTTCCTGTTGAAAGAATATCACGAATAACTCCACCAACACCAGTTGCAGCTCCACCATATGGTTCAACAGCTGATGGATGATTGTGACTTTCAATATGGGCAGTTATGACATACCCATCACCAACATCTAAAACTCCAGAATCATATCCTTTTTCAGATATAACCAATGGTCCTTTCATTGGTAACATTTTGAGATGTTTCTTTGATGATTTGTACGAACAGTGTTCAGACCATTCTGCAGCTACAATTTGTAATTCAGTAGATGTTGGTTTTCTTCCGATTTTAGATGTAAGTTCATCTAGTTCCTGTGGCTCTAAACTCAATTTTTAACACCAATTGTATTTAGCAGAGACTCAAAAATTAGAGAAGACGGTTTATTGTCAATTGGATTAATTTCAGATTCAGCCGCTCTCTCTGGATGAGGCATCATACCAACAACATTACCATCCTCATTACAAACCCCAGCTATTCTATCTGAAGAGCCATTTACTACTTCGCTGTATCTAAATACAATTTGATTTTTTTTCTTTAATTTTTTAAGTGTCTCATCATCCACATAATATCTTCCTTCACCATTTGCAATCGGTATTGGAATTTTTTGATGCAGTTTTAATTTATTTGTAAAAGGAGTCGTGTTATTTTCAACTATCAGATTTGTCCACTTGCACATAAAATTCAGGGATGTATTTTTGAGCAGTGCACCAGGTAGTAAACCAGCCTCCACAAGAATTTGAAAGCCATTACACACACCTAGAATTGGAATTCCTTTTTCGGCCATTTTTCGGACATCATTAATTATTGGACTATGGGCCGCAATTGCGCCTGATCTCAATCTATCACCATAAGAAAATCCACCTGGAAGGATTACCGCATCGATATTTTTTGGCAAACCTTTTTCATGCCAAAAATACTCTGCATTTAATTTGAAAACATCAGTCAAAACATGATACATATCTCGATCGCAATTACTACCTGGAAAAACTATTACGCCTACCTTCACAACTAGAATTATTAGCAGACATATTTAATTTGAATCTAGACAAAAAAGAGTAAAATGAAGAATTATTTGATCGCTCAATATATCATATACCAGAAATGATGAATTACAGTTCTATAAGT
>CALKVM010000042.1:0-11832 GCA_938049695.1 uncultured Candidatus Nitrosoarchaeum sp.
TACAAACATGAATCAACAATAATATTTTTTTCTCAAAATATACTTTGTAATATTTGAAAAGTCCAAAATATGTGAATGCTTTATATTATAATATTAGTTTCATACAGACAACATAAGGAAGAAGACATTTCGATTAATCGCAAATTCCTTGACAAGTCATTTTCCTTATGTTAAATATTGTCATCAAATTTAGTCTAGAAAAAGTACGAATATTTATTCTAAAACAGCGGTAACAAATACCAAGAGATATCTCAAAAACCATCTAAATTAATAATTAGCAAGATTTCAAAAACATAGTTGAGTTACAAGTTTTTAGATCATGCAACTGATGCATTCATTGAAGTAACTGCAAAAGATCTAAAAGAAGCATTTTTGGTCACCGCCAATTCAGTAATCAATCTTACACTAGATCAAGACAAGGTAGAAGAAAAAGAGCAAAAAAAAATTATTGCACAAGGAAAAGATCTCAGATATCTTTTGTTTAGTTGGTTAGAAGAAGTAACTTTTGTCCTAATTACAGAAGGTTTTGCGATAAAAAGAATAGAACTTGAAATTCAAGAAAACAAAGGTTACAAAATTACTGCCAAAGCGTATGGTGAACCACTTGATTTTTTAAAACATAATTTCAAAGTGGAAATCAAAGCCCCCACATTTTACGAGATGAAAATTGAGCAAAATAATGGAGTGTTTATGAGGTTTTTACTTGACCTCTGAATTTGGTGAATTTTTATTATCAAATTTATAGAAGAATTTATCCGTGTTTTTTAAATGCAAATGTAATCCAGTTCATATAATGCGTACAAAGTTAGTGGTATCTTTAGTATTTTCGTTAATTATTCTCATGATTGTTCCAGCATATGCCAATGTCACTACAGTCTCTATGGAAAAAAGTTTTTACACTGTTGATGAAAAGATTTCGTTTTTTGGAACCGAAAATGAAGGTGGTAGTATAGTTACAGTAATTGTAAGAGGTCCAGATGGACATGCAGAATTATTAGGTGGTTTTTCAGATCCTCAAGGAGAATATGAAACAACTCCAAGAAATGTAAAAGCTATCTTTTCAATAAATGGAATTTACAATGTAACAGCATTTACAGATAAAATCGAGAATGGTATTTTCATGCAGGTAGAATTTGATGGGGCAAAAGTTGCTTCAATTCCTAACTTTGTATTAGCACTTAATTCAATTCCAGATAAAACAATTGAAGAAGAAAAGACATTGGAATTTACTTCAACATTAACTGAATCATTAACAGGTGTAATATTCAGTCTTGAAAAAAATCCACCAACAGGATCATCTATTAATAATGAAACAGGAAAATTCACATGGACTCCTACAGAATCTCAAGGTCCAGCTTCATATGTATTTGATATTGTAGTAAAAAAAGGAGCATCAGAAGATAGAGAAGATGTAAAGATCACTGTAACTGAACCAGTTACTGTAACACAACCAGAACCAACGCAAGAACCTGAATCAATATCAGAAACAGAACCTGAGCCAATATCAGAACCAACATCGGAAACAGAATCTAAAGAATTGGGGATTGCGTCGTTTGTTGATCCAACAAAAGATCCACAGTCTTATGTTAACAGATACAATAATGAACCAAAATACAAAGAGTGGTTTGATAAAACATATCCAGAATATTCCTCAATTTATCAAGCAGTGGGATTGGAAAAGCCTCTAGAAGTTCCAGCACCTTTTGTGGATCCAACTCTAGATCCACAATTTTACATTGATAGATACAATAATGAACCAAAATTCAAAGAGTGGTTTGATAAAACATATCCAGAATATTCCTCAATTTATCAAGCAGTGGGATTAGAAGAACCAAAAGCAATTGCATCGTTTGTTGATCCAACAAAAGATCCACAGTCTTATGTTAACAGATACAATAATGAACCAAAATACAAAGAGTGGTTTGATAAAACATATCCAGATATGACAATTTATGATGCAGTTGGATTAGATGAATCAAAAATTAAAGAACAAGAAAGTGGGCAATGTGGTCCAGGAACAAAACTAGTTGATGGAGTATGTGCAGTTGACGATAATCTAAAAGAAGGTGGTGGATGTCTGATTGCTACTGCAACATACGGCTCCGAGATGGCACCACAAGTACAATTCCTCAGAGAGATTCGAGATAACAAAGTGATGAGTACCACATCAGGTGTTTCATTTATGACTGGATTCAATCAATTATACTATTCATTCTCACCGACAATTGCTGATCTGGAAAGAGAAAGTCCAATATTCAAAGAAATTGTAAAACTCGGACTCACTCCAATGTTATCATCACTTTCAATCATGTCAGCAGCAGATTCAGAACAAGAAATTCTAGGATATGGGGTTGGAGTGATTTTGATGAATGTTGGAATGTATTTTGTAGCACCAGCCATGTTGTTTTATAGCATTAAAAAGGCAAAAACACGACTAAGTTTTTAATCATAATGTCCATTTATGGTAATATGGGAAAACTAAGTAGAAATATTAGAATTTGTGGAGAATGTGGAATTGTTTACACCTCGGTGAGCTTGACAAAATACATTGATCAGTGTCCAATATGTAATTCTAAAAGATATGAGGCAATGCCAATTAAAACAGATATTGATTAGAAAAATTCAATCTAGAAAAACATTATAAAAAATTATTTGAAAAACATCCAACATAGATTTTTTAATAGAATCAAATTGTTTGTAGTTATTGTCAGATGATCCTGAAATTGAAAAAATAAAACAAAGAAAACTTGAGGAAATGATCAGACAACAAAATCAGTCTCATATTCAACCAGGAATAATTGACCTAAATGATACAAATTTTACTCAAATAATTTCTGCTGATAGCCCCACTCTGGTTGATTTTTGGGCAGATTGGTGTGGTCCATGTAAGATGATGCACCCCGTATTTGAGAGTCTTTCAAAGATATATCCAAAGATAAAATTTGCGCGAGTTAATGTAGATCAAAACCAAAACATTGCAATGAAATTTGCAGTACAATCAATTCCAATGTTCATCATGTTCAAATCAGGACAAATGGTTGATAAAATGATGGGGGCAGTTGGTGCACCTGGAATTCATATGATATGCAAAAAACATTCAAACTAGTAAGCGTAAGATGCATCTTTGCTTCGCTGAATATCTATAATTTTATTTAGAGTTTCTTGTTCTTGAGAGCTAAGCTTGTGCATGAATTTGGCAAGAAGTTTTTTTGCCTCATGAGATGGAGGAAATGTGTAAAATACTTCGTCTTCAAAAATATGTCTGCCAATTGTTACACCTTGAACAGAGCATGCAACTTCTTGTCCTGTGTTAGCAGAAGTTACAGTTTTTTTATCAAGTTGAAGTTGATGGACTAGACCAATTCGTCTTCCATCCTTGTTCATAAAAGGAACTTTTTGTTTCAGAGTTCCTGCATCTATTCTAATTCCAAATACTGCAGGATCGGTATTTCTAAAAACATATCCTTTAAGAAATGTGAATTTGGAAATGGGTGTTAATTCCGCAAAAACTGCATCTTCTTCATTTGCAGTGTCTTCGCTTACCCAAGCATTGTAATTATCAATCAGACTGTAAATTATTCTATCTTCAAAAATTTTGATGTGACTATTTTCGGATTCTTCTTTTGCATCAGGAAGTATCTTGACATTAAAGGCTAAAATCACACCTAGATGTCTGTCATTTTCTTTGATTGCTTTGGTTTCCATGATGTCCCGACGATTAACTGGTCCAATGTCTGCTTTAGATATTGGGACTTGAGAACGTCTTAGCATCTCAACTATTGCCTCAAGTGAGCCTATAGTATCACATTTTAAAACAACACCATTTGTTTCCGTATCAATAAATACAGATTTCATTTCAGATTCGATTAGTTTAGTATATTTTGCTACATCAGATTCATTTGATGCAACATAAAGAGTGCTACCAGGTAAAACACCTTCAAGATCAGGGGATGCAATTTTGAGTCCTGCAGCTGCATTAACATTTTGTACGGGTTTGAATTTGTCTCTAGGATCCCTCATTTCATCAAGTGGTTTTGGTAAAAGAATTGCTTTTGGTTTTGTTACAATAACTGAATCTCTTTTTGCAACAACTATGGTGTCACCTTTTTTGATACTACCATCAATCAAAATAATATTAGCTGTATGACCTAATCCAATCTCTTCGTTTACTTCAAGTACTATTCCTCTTGATTCTTTTTCTTTCTGATCTAATCTTTTTTGCAAATATTGCTGTGTTAATCCAACTAATACTGCAAATAATTCTGGTATTCCAACTCCAGATCTTGCAGAGATTGGTACAATTGCAATTTCTGATTTAAAGTCTTTAACTCGATAAAATGCCTCAGATTGATATCCCAAAATAGATAGTGTTCCAACTACATCATAAATTTTTTGATCAAGATCAGTTTGAATAAATGCATCTTGTTCTTTTATTGCTTGTGTGATAAATTTAGTTTCTGATTTTCTCCATCCAGATATTTGATCACATTTGTTTAGTGCAACAACAAATGGAACTTTTCTACTCTGCAGAATTTTTAGGCTCTCATTTGTTTGTGGTTGAAATCCTCTGTTAACATCAACTACCAGTATTGCAATATCAGCTGCAGAGCCGCCTCTTGCTCTAAGATTTGTAAAGATTTCGTGTCCAGGTGTATCAATTACTAAGATTCCAGGAACTTGGGTTTCTGACTCTTGTAATTTTTTGTATAGTTGACCACATGTTTCTTTAATTGTTTCAGTTGGAAGAAAACTTGCACCAATATGCTGAGTAATACCTCCAGCTTCCCTACCTTGAACGCCAGTACCTCTAATTCTATCTAAGAGAGATGTTTTACCAGAGTCTACGTGACCGAGAACTACCACGATGGGTTGACGAATTTGCAATCAGATCACTCAAATGCTACCCTCGATTCGTGATCAAAACTTTCCTGTGAATCAGATGCATGAATGATATTGTCACTAAATCCTAATCCAAAATCTCCTCGTATTGAACCAGGTGCTGCCTCAAATGATTTTGTTGCTCCAATCATAATTCGTGTAGTTGCAACTGCATTGTTTCCCTCAATTATTGCTGCAACCACTGGGCCTGATGTGATAAATGATGTGAGTTCGCCAAAGAATGGTTTGTCTTTATGAACTCCATAGAAAATTTCAGCCTGCTTTTGCGTAAATGTAAACATCTTTAATTTTGAAAGTTTGAATCCCTTTCTTTCAAATCTCGCAATGACTTCACCAGTAAGTTTTCTAGATACGGCATCGGGTTTTACAATGAAAAGAGTATGTTCAGTCAATTCTATTTCTTGTGTTGAATTCCGCCTTTGACGTATTTTTTGGTCCACTTTAATTTTCTTGGATCACGTTTTAGTTCTAGTGCGTTTTTCTTGCATTTTGCTGAACAAAACCATAACACAGTCCCGTCATTTTTTGCAAGCATTGTACCTGAACCTTTTGCAACAGGTCTAGCACAAAAACTGCAGGGTTTTACTAAAAGACTCATCTATTTCACCTAATGAATTTTCTTTGCTTCTCTTTCTGTTTCTCTTAGCATTAGAATTTCTCCTATTCTAACAGAACCTTTTACATTTCTAGTAAGAATTCTACCTTTATCTTTACCAGAAAGAACTTTTACTCTAACTTGAATAACTTCACCAGCAATACCAGTTCTACCAACAATTTGAATAATTTCAGATTGAGTTACGTCGTCAGTTGTAGTACTCATTTACTAGTCTTTCCACCTTTAATTTTAGCAATTGCTGAGATAACTTGATCAACTATGTGTTGTGCATCACCAGCGTCTAAAATTGCGGCAGCGGCAGAAGTAATGTCAATGCCCAAAGACTTTCCTAATTCTTGCTTGCTTGGAACAAATGCATATGCTGCACCCTGTTCTTCACATAGAATTGGAAGATGAGCGACTACCTCTGGTGGTTCAACATCTTCAGCGATAATAATTAATTTGCTTGTTCCTCGTTCAATGGCCTTTGTTGCTTCATTGGTTCCTTTCTTTACTTTACCGCTAGTAGATGCGACTCTAACAGCCTCCAAGATTGGATTTACGAGTTCTTCAGGCGTCTCAAATTTTACATAATAAGGTTTACCCATACTATTCACCCTTTAGGGATCATTCTCCATTCCAATCATACTAGAGATTGGTTTTAAAAGTGTTATCGGAAATGATAGACCTTACTTTTTGGAGATATTTTGACATCAAAGTATCTAATTTTTGCTGAGTCTCAGCTTCTCCATATATTCTAATGATTGATTCTGTTCCACTAGGTCTAATCATTACCCAGTTTTTAGAATTATTTGTGATTTTGATACCATCAGTTGTATCAGAATTTGGGAATTCTTCCTTTAGTGATTGTATTAGTTTTTTAGAATCTTCTTGAGAACAAGCAACTTTATCTTTTGTCGTAAAAGAAGGTGGAAGATTAGAAATTTCCTCAGACAATGGTTTTTCAGATGTGGCCAAAAGTTCCAGCATTAAAGCTAAAGTCATACAACCATCTCTTACCTGATTATGTTTTCCAAACATAAATCCACCATTTTCTTCAAAACCAATTAATGCATTTGTTGACATCATTTTTCGTGATACTTCTACACTTCCAACTTTGGTTCGTATCACTTTTGAATTAAATTCATTTGCAACAAGTTCTATGTTTGAACCAGAATTCAAACAGGTAACAATTAGAGAATTTGGATTTTTTTGTAAGATGAATTTTGTGAGAACCAGTGCAGACTTGTCACCAGTAAGTATATCACCATTATTATCACAGAAAATACTTCGATCACCATCACCGTCAAACGCAATTCCAAGATCTGCATTACTTTGTTGAACTGTTTTGGAAAGTTCAGAAAGATTTTGTGGAGTTGGTTCTGAACCACGTCCTGGAAATAGGCCATCAATTTTTTCATTGATCAGAAATATTTTACATCCAAGGGATTTACAAAAGATAGGTGCAGTTACTGCCTGTGCACCATTTCCTAAATCTAAAACAACTTTGAGATTTTTTGATTTTATTTTCTGTGAATCTATATGAGAAATTATCCCATCAACATAAACATTAACTGCTCTATCTTCTTTTTCTGTAATCCCCCATTTTGAAGGATTTTTTATCCAGTTTTTTTTCAGAAAAATATCTTCAATTATTAATTCATCCTCTCGTGAAATTTCCACACCATCTTTTGCAGCGAGCTTGATTCCATTGTATTGTGGTGGGTTATGAGATGCGGTGATCATTATTCCACCAGAGTAATCAAGTTTCTTTACAGCATACTCAAGACATGGTGTAGGTACAAGTCCTGCATTATTGCAATCAAGTCCAGTATAATTTAATGCAGAACATACAACTTTTGCAATTATCTGACTTGATTCTCGTCCATCATATCCAATTAATATCGGTCCTTTTTTGAAGTATGTTGCAATTGCCAATGTCATATCATGTACAAATTCTAATGTGAAATCTTCAGAAAAGACTCCACGAATTCCATTCGTTCCAAAAAATTTTGCCATGGTTTACTTCAAGAATAGATAAATTTGTGTTTAATGGCAAATCCGATGCGGGAGTCGCCCAGCCTGGTCAAAGGCGTAGGGCTTAGGACCCTATCTCTTAGGAGTTCGTGGGTTCAAATCCCACCTCCCGCATTAATTGTAAATTTCTGTGAATGATTAATAATGAGAAAATAGTGATCAAAAAAAGTTATGAGAAAAACAGTAATCGGAATTACAGTTGTTGGAAAAGACAGAGAAGGAATAGTTGCGACATTTACTAATTTTGTATTTGAAAACGGTGGAAACATTGAAAAAGTAAATCAAAATGTAATCAAAGGTCTTTTTGGAATGTATCTTGAAGTATCGTTTACAAAAGCAGTAGATGTAAAAAAGTTTGATTCTGGAATTCAATTCTTATCAAAAAAAGAAAAGATGGATGTAAGCACCCATCATGAAACAAATTCAGAAAAAAACATTGCAATACTAGTTACAAAAGAACCACATTGTATGGAAACAATACTTGATGCTGCAAAAAAGAAATTACTGCAGGGAAGTATTTCTGTAATTATAGGAACCGAAAAAACGTTAGAGAGCATAGCAAAGAAAGCAAAAATTCCATTTATTGTAATTGAAGAATCAAATCAAGAAAAAGCTGAAGAAAAAATAATGGAAGTTTGTAAAAAACACGAAATTGATTTGATTGTACTTGCAAGATATATGAAAATTCTCAGTCCAAACTTTGTTTGGAGATATCCAAATAGAATAATCAATATTCATCCATCGTTATTACCTGCATTTCCAGGTGCTCTTGCATATACACAAGCTTACGAAAGAGGAACAAAGATTGTAGGTGTAACTTCTCATTATGTAACTGAAAACTTGGATCAGGGACCAATAATTTTCCAGGATTCTTTTAAAGTTGATCCAAATAATACGTTAGAGGAAATTAAATCTAAAGGTCAAAAATTAGAAGCAGATATTTTGCTAAAAGCAATAAAGATGCATCTAGAAAACAAGCTTGAAGTTCGCTGGAGAAAAGTTCATGTCAAGTCTAAGTGAATCAGATGACAGAAATTAAATCTCAGTTTGATCCTAATCTAAGAAAAATTATTAAAAAGAAAAAACAAATTGCAGTAATTCCTGTAGGCTCAATAGAACAACATGGTCCACATTTACCAGTCTCAACTGATTCAGATATCGTTACGGAAATAGCAAGAAAGTTATCAGAAAAGAAAAATTATCTACTTTTACCTACAATAACATATGGTGTATCATTTGAACATGCACCATTTTTTAACTTGAGTGTTAAAGAATCAACTCTCAGCACGGTTATGATTGATTTATGTACATCACTTTTTGCAAATAATATTAAAACAGTTTTTGTCATTAATGGGCATCATGGAAACCTAAAACCGTTGAAAAATATTGATGAAAAATTACGAAAATTATCAAAAAACAAACTCAGAGTTTTCCCACTATCATATTGGCATTTTATGCAAAGAGAATTTGATCATGCAGGATTTGTAGAGACCTCACTGATGCTTGCAATCTCGAAAAATGTCAAAATGAAATTGGCAGAAAAAGGACTTTTGACAGATGGGATGAATCAACAACAAATCAAAGATTTAGGACGATTGGCAGAAAAATCATTTCTGAAAGTTACTAAAAATGGAATTTGGGGAGATCCAAGAAAAGCCACTAAGAGAGATGGACAGATAATTTTAGATGAAATCATGAAAAATCTTGAAAAAAAGTGTCAAACTTGCCTTGCTGGGCATAGTTCAAAGGTACACCAATGAAATTTTAATATAATCCCTCAATATCAAAGTCAATAAGTGAAATAGATGTCCGTTGATATGGCAGTAAAAGTATTGGATGACAGTATCAATCAAACTGTATTGATAAAACTCAAAGGCGGAAAAACAATTAGAGGTAGTTTACTCGGTTTTGATCAACACATGAATCTACTACTTGACTCATCAGAAGAAATTTCTACTGATGGCAATTCAAAAAGCCTAGGCACCATCGTCGTCAGAGGAGACAATGTTGTTATGATATCTCCTCCACCAGCAGCAAATTAGGTGATTTGAGATGACTAGAGGCACAACTTCAATGGGTGGTTTTACCAAGAAAAAAGTACACATCAGATGTAGAAGATGCGGTAATAATGCATTTCATAAACGTCACCACCAATGTGCAAGTTGTGGTTTTCCAGAGGCTAAACGTAGAAAGTATTCCTGGATTAAATGGTATACGTAGATGCAAGAGATTGCAATAATTCTTAGTTCATTAGCAGGTGTTGCTACAGCAGCTGCCGCAAGAAAAATGCCAAGAAATAAAACGCAATTACTCAGTCTTGGTGCTAGTTCACATATCAAAAGTCAAATTAATTCCCTAAAAATCGAAAAAGATATTCTTACAAAAACAATTTCTAGATTATATCAAACAGATTCTGATTTTCCAAAGATTCAACGTGATAAATTATTGTTAAAGTATCAACATCAACTAGGAATTGTATTAGCAAGATTAGAAAAACTTGAAGATGCAAGTCATCATCCAGATTTGGGTCCAATTGGAGATGGATTGATCACATTAATGGATCAAAAACTATCAAAACTAGATGATAGATTGTATGAATTGTCATCAAAGATTGCAACTGTAAATGTATCAATTCCAGAAATAAAAAAAGAAGCATCAGAAAGCATGTCAGAAGTAAAATCAAGTAAAAAAGTATTCAATTTTGAAAAACCAAAAGAAACAAAGTTAGATCCAATAATAATTCCACAAGCAAGTTCAAGACAATCATTTGAATTAACTACATTAACAAGTTTTTCAAATAGAGAACCAAAGTTCCAGATATTTGAAAAACCAATTGAACCAAAAGTGGAGATCATAAGAGAGATGATCCAGCCAAAAGAGAAAATCACAATATCTCAACCAAAAATTGAAGATAAAATTGAGATCATACAAGCAGTTATTGCAAAACCAGAAATCAAATTTGATACAAAACCAGATATCAATAATGAAATTGCAAAGATAACGGAGCACAAAGCTCTTCCAGAGCCAAAGAAATCAAATCCAACTACAGTATTAGATGATGACTTTGATGAAGATAATACAGATGACCTAGATAAGATCAAAGGAGAGATCATGAAAGTTCTCTCCAAAATTGAACAAGCAGAGGTAGAATGATTGTCTTACGATGATGCCATAGAGGCATTGTCAACGGATGCATTAAAATTTGTAAAAGATGGTTTTGTAGTTGGACTAGGTAGTGGTAGAGCAGCAACTACTCTGGTAAAATCTCTTTCATCACTAATCAAAACAAAGAATTACAAAATTAAAGGAGTGCCAACATCATTGCAGATAAAATTGATTGCGGAAAAAGGAGGTATACCACTAGTAGAAGCTGATCATGTTGATCACATAGATGTTGTTTTTGATGGAGCTGATCAAATCGATTCTCAAAGATTTGTCATTAAAGGAGGAGGAGGAGCTCTGTTACGGGAAAATATTTTGTTTAGTCTAGCTAAAAAAGTAGTAGTTATGGCAGATAAATCAAAATTCGTTAAAAACTTTACAAGAGCAGTTCCAATAGAAGTTCATCCACTTGCAAGAAATTCAGTTACAGATGCAATCAAGAAATTAGGTGGCAAAACAGAACTACGTTCACTGGATAGGGGTTATCCATTCTTTACAGAAAATGGAAATATCATTCTTGATTGTGACTTTGGAGTAATCAAAAATCCAAAAATACTTTCTCAAAAAATCAAACAAATCACAGGAGTAATGGAATCAGGAATATTCATCAGAAAACCAGATGTGATTTACAGAGCCAAGATTGATGGTAAATTTGATATAATTTAGATAGTAATTTCAGATTATATGTAAATTGAATATCATGTAAGATTGAAATCAAAATTCAAAATATGGCATGAGTCTAGAAATCTATTCATCATCTGAAATTAGCCATGACAATCCTCTTACTTCTTCCCAGGCAAATTTTGGCTCTGTATTATTTTCTAACATATCACAGTATAGCAAAAAGTTGTTTAAAAGATCCATGAATCATTTGTTCAGATCATTGATCCATAAGATAATCAGATTAATGAAAAAAGACCGGGCTAAATTGCCCAAGTCTTGGACGATGGTCGGTCAGTAGGTAAACGAATGACTCCAGTTAACGTATGAAGACCAATAATAATTTGAGAGATTTTCCTTAAAAGACTCGCGTAGAAATTATCAGTATGATCTAAATACTGTTTTGATAAAAAAGTGTGATTGGAACTCTCACCAAACAACTAACCGTTTTTGGTCTTAAGATCCGATCTCAATTTTTT
>CALKVM010000043.1:0-11776 GCA_938049695.1 uncultured Candidatus Nitrosoarchaeum sp.
TCAGAAATTACAGGAGAACCCGCAATTATACACATCAGGGACCAAGTAGGTAAATCAAGTAGTGCAATCCCAATTCCAGTATCCAAATTACAAAATCCAATTCCTTCAATGATTCCTTTTGAGGCAGAAATTTTTCCAGTGGGCAAATATTTCATAGATGTTGAATATGCAGGTGCAAAAGACAGTGCTGAATTTGATTTAATTGATTCAGGAAATATCTGCATTCCCATAACGGTAAAACAAGTTGCATACAGTTGGATTAATGACAAAATGTCAGACGGGTTTTTCATAGATGCGATAAATAAATTTGTAGATAAAGATATCATCAGTATACCAGATAAAATAAACGAAAAAAATCTTGAAAACATACACATTCCAAAATGGGTAAAAAATATAGTTGGGTGGTGGCTTGAAGAGAAAATTTCAGATAATGAATTCTCTCATGCAATTCAATATCTAATCAATAAAGAGATAATTGTAATTTAAAAATGAACAAATATTCAAAGATAACACTAGTTGCAATAATTGCAATAATAATTCCATTTGCATATTCTATTTTGAATATCTATGCCGCAGAGCAATTACAGTTCAGATGGGGTGAGCAAAACAGGTTCAATTACTTTGAATTATCAAATAATGGAGACGTCAAATTTTGCAACACCTTACCATATTGGACAAGTTTCAAAAAATTTGAAATAACTACATTTTATGATTTGAGGAATAAAGGAACATTTACCATGCAACCACTTGTGATAAACCCGTTATCAAATGCTGTTCAAAACGGAGTTTTCCATTCTGAAGGACTCAATGAGGCACAGTATTTGTTCATGCAATTAGATTACGAATTCAACGGAGGGGAGATCAGACTAGACCCAAACAAAATGTACATAGTTGTAAGTATCGACACACCGATCATAGGAGTTATTCCATATTCTACAACTATGCAATATTCAGGATTTGATTTTAACAAGATTATGAATGGCGAAAATTTTAATTGTGAATAAAATTAATTTCCGCTCTTACTTGCTTTTGACATTATAGCCAGTACAAGTCCAATAATACCTGCAATGATAAATCCAGCAACCAGTGAAACAACTAGTTGAGTTCCCAATCCTCTAGCAGGAGCTTCAGGAATTGGCTCAGCTACACATGCACCATCAGTGAGAACAGTGCCAGGTCCACATCTTTCATCCAAACTACATACACCATCTTTGAGAATTGTTCCAGCACCACATTCAGTTTTTGGTTTTTCAATAGTTGGTTTTTCTGCAACTAAACATTCACCCAAGTAATCCAAATTAATTTCTGCGGCATTTAATTGACATTTGTTGCCATAAGTTTTACCATCAGCACCACAAACTGGAGTATAATCTAATGTACAAGCAACTGGTTTGTCTACAACTGGTACGGGTTCAACTGGTGCTGGTTCTTCAACTGGCACTTCAACTGGTTCTGGTTGACCGAATTGAGTGCCAATAATTTCAACTGTTTCAGTTCCAGTGGGTAATGTAATACTTAGAGTTCTACTTTGATCAGTGGTTTCAATTTCAGAATATGTTGGCTCATCACCATCTGCTAAAACAATAAAGTCATCATCCGTTCCATCAGCCATAGCATCAAAAAAGCTTCTTTCAAGTGTAATCTCCAAAGTTCCAGGTGAACCAGAAACACTCACGTCAAGTAATAGTGAGAAAAAGTCAAGATCTGAATCTATTCCAGAAACAGTTACTCCAGTACCGGTGTAAACAACATCATGAGAGGTACCAGATACATCTACAGGAATAGTCTCTGCGTAAACAAAGGCTGAAGAAATTATTGCAACAATGATTAATCCAAGTGATATTTTTACTAGTGAAGAGATACTAGGCATATTTTTCCCTAGATTCTGTGTGGTCATATTTTGATTCTGCACAAAGATTTACCTCCAAATGCGTCTTAAAAAGAATGAGACGAGATTTAATCACGCAACAGTCAAGCTTTTTTAGTTATTTTTAAAATTCATACAGGAAATAATCTAAATTACGCCTCGGAGTATCTGAATAATCTTTTCTCCTATTATGTTGGCTGCCAAAGATTGAGCCTCCTTTGTTTGGGCTCCAATGTGTGGAGTGAGAATGACATTATCTAGTTCGGCCAATCTATTTCCTATTGCAGGCTCTTTCTCAAAAACATCCAATGCTGCACCACCCAAATTACCGTTTTTTATTGCCTCATACAGGGCATCCTCATCAATTACTCCACCTCGTGAAGTGTTGATAATTTTTGCAGTCTTTTTCATAGTGGATAATTTTTGAGCATTAATCAAATGGTATGTGGAATCCAACAATGGAACATGAAGTGAAATATAATCAGAGCTTTGCAACAGTGTATCTAAATCAGCTTTCATCAGTCCTACTTCCTTTGCAAATTCTTCATCAATTGGAACTACATCATAACCAATGATATTCATGTTAAGTGCTCTTGCAAGTCGTCCCAATCTTTTTCCAATATTTCCCAATCCAACTATTCCAAGATATTTTCCTCTAAGTTCTGTTCCTTTCAATTCATTTTTCAGCCATTGCCCATTTCGAACTGCTCTATCACCTCTTGTAGTTTGTCTTGCCAAAGATAACATGAATCCTAAAACGAGTTCAGCTACGGCATTCATTGCACCCTCTGCTGCATTAATTACGCGAATGTTTTTTTCTTTAGCTGCCACTTGATCAACATTATCCAGTCCGACTCCAACGCGGGCAATAATTTTACACTTGTCAGCTTTTTCAATCATCTCTTTTGTAAGAGTGGTTCTGCTTCTAACAATTACAATATTGAAATTAGAAATTTTTTCTTTGATTTGATCAGGAGTGATTTTTGGTTCGTATGAAACTTTCAAACCATTGTCTTCCAATATTTTATTCAAAACAGGATCTACTTCATCGCATATCAAAACAGAATCATCAAATCCCATGGAATAAAGAAAAAATCTATAGAATATAATTCATTAAAAACAGAAAAATAGAAAAATAAAGAGTGTGACTACCTAAGGTATTGGTGGTAGTGTTGGTACAATATCCCATAAGGGTAATGCACCGTTTGCTATTTTCTCAGAAGCAACTTCATCAGTGTACAGACCATGAACATTGAGTGCTGGGTGTGCAATACTGTTCATTCCCATTGGTGGGACAGCGTTGCTTGGGTTGCCCAATACGTAAGCATATGATGCGACCGGTGCTGGAATAACTCCTGCATCGACCAATCTTGGGTTCAATCCAAATGGATCACCTGCTACAAATACTGTAGCGGCACCAGTGTAAATTGCTGCATAGTCGTGATTAACTGCTGCATATGCACCTGGTTCATCAAATACCAAATCAACAATCATTCCTTGTGAGCCACCTAGCAAAAATGTTTCAGTTGCGCCGGATTGTACTCTGTTGCCTTGTGTAACTCTGTCCAAGATTTCTCCAACAATGTGGAAGAATACTGGTTCGTTACCTTGGTTTTCAACAAATAATCTCACATGTTGACCATTCTCAACGAACAAAGGTTGTGATTGATATTGTTTTAGCTCTAGTCCATTCCATGGTTGTGCAACAAAGATGTTCTTGTTTACATCGCCTTTAACGAGTAAGTTGTGAACCATGTTTGGTACATAACCGAATTGCATTCCGTTAACAACTGTTGCAGTGTTATGATGTTGGAACATTGCTCCTGCATCATAGTTGCCTTCAGGTGTAAGGTACAATTGGGTGTATTGGAGTGTGAACTCTAATGCGTCCGCATCGTAGATCTGTCTGTCTAAAGATACTTTGCCGTTACTAACTGCTGTTTTCTCTACCGCTAGTTTCTTGTATCCATTGACTGGGTCAACGATTGCAATTCCGTACATGCCGGAAAGAACGTGTTGATCCATACCAATTAGATGGACACCGGAACAATGGTATTTGAAAATACCAGCTGATTCAGCAATGTAGCAATAAGTTTTGGATTCACCAGGATTGATGGATTCAAAATTTCCTGCTGACATTTGTGATGCATGCATATCGTTACCGTGACCGGTAACTTCAGCTTCTGGAATTGTTAGTGTCATTTTCACGACATCACCTTGAGTAACTCTTAGTGTTGGTCCTGGGACTTCACCACTAAAGGTCATTGCATTGAATGTCTTGCCTCCCATAATTGGAAGTGTAACACTTTCTCCAGTAACATTAAACTCGACGACATTTCGTCCAGTCTCTGCTAATGCGCCACAATCAGTTTCTGCGAATGCCTCTGGCATTACAAGCTGTAAACCGCCCATTTGGTGGATTTGTTCAATTACATTGGCATTCATTTTTGAGACGTCAAGTGATTGTCCACTAATTTGGGTTTGTGTGTATGTGCTTCCGAATAGCGTTGCTCCAATTACAGCTACTGCTGCAACTGTAAAGAGCATACTGATACGCTTATTCATTATGCACCGTGATTGGCGAATCCTATATAATAATTCCCATTAATGGCAGATATGAATTTGGAAAAAACGCCAGAAAAAGAATGAATAATGGGGAATTAAAGACTAGAGTGATTTGGAATTTAGACTAGATGAAGATTCTTTGGGAAAAGTCAAAATCCCATCTGATGCATATTATGGAGCATTTACAGGAAGAGCGATTAAACAGTATCACGTAACTGGTAACAAAGCACATACTAATTTGATAAAGTCATTTGTCATGATTAAACGATCTGCAGCAATAGCAAATATGAAGACAAATGCAATAGATGCAAAACGTGGAAAGGCAATAGTTGCAGCATGCGATAAAATACTGTCTGGAAAACATGTTGATCAATTTGTAATAGACATGATCAACTCTGGTGCAGGAACTGCATTTAACATGAATTCAAACGAGGTCATTGCAAATGTGGCGCTAGAGATATTGCACAAACAAAAGGGTCAGTACCAACATCTGAATCCAAATGATCATGTAAACATGTCACAGTCAAGTAACGACACATATCCAACTGCAATGCATGTTGCAATTCTGATAAATCTTAAAGATGTAATTCCTGCAATTGACATATTAATAAAATCATTAACAAAAAAGGCAAAAGAATTTTCATCATTTAAAAAAATTGGAAGGACACATTTGATGGATGCACTGCCAGTAACACTTGGAAGTGAATTTGCAGCTTATGCCACATCCATTACAAAAGCACGAAACGTAATTGTTTTAGCTCAAAAGGAATTACAAAATGTTGCATTGGGTGGAACCGCAGTAGGTACTGGTGCAAACACACCAAAAGGATACAGAAAAATTGCAATAGCAGAACTAGCAAAAATTTCAAAATTATCACTAGCACCAGAAAAAGATATGCAGTATTCATTGCAGAGTAAATTTGCAGTTGCAAATCTTTCAGGGGCATTACGTAATTTGGCACTTGAGATTGGCAAACTTGCAAATGACATTAGATTGATGGCATCAGGTCCAATTGCAGGATTGGCAGAACTTGGAATACCTGCAGTGCATGCAGGCTCGTCGATCATGCCAGGTAAAGTAAATCCATCATTGGCAGAATGCATGAACATGATTTGTTTTAACATTATTGGAAATGACACTGCAGTAGCTTGTGCGGCTCAAAGTGGACAGTTTGAACTAAATGTAATGTTGCCAGGTATGCTAAAGTGCATGTTAGAATCCACAGACATGCTGAAAAATTTCGTACCAATATTTTCTACAAATCTAATAGACGGATTAACTGCAAACAAGGAAAAACTTCGAAAGGACATAGAAAATAGTCCAGTAATTGTAACACTCCTTACACCAAAAATTGGCTATCTAAAATCCGCAGAATTATTCAAAGAATCTCTAAAGACTGGAAAAACCATTAGAGAATTGGTAACATCAAAGAAATTGATGACCAATAAAGAAATTGATACATTGTTTGGATAAATCATGGCAAAGATTTTCGTAGAAGCATACGGATGTTCTGCTAGTTTTGCAGATTCTGAGATGATTTCAGGACTAATTTTAAACGGAGGACATACTCTTGCCGAAAATTCTTCAGAATCTGATTTGAATATTGTTGTAACATGCTCTGTCAAAGATTCAACGGCAAACAAAATGATGCATAGAATCAGGTCATTAAAGTCAAAACCGTTGGTTGTTGCAGGTTGTCTTCCAAAAGCTGAAAAGAGTACGGTAGAAAAAATTACAGAAAAAGCTAGTTTGCTAGGACCAAACTCATTGGGAAAGACATTGCAGGTAATAGATTCCACATTAAGGGGAATAAGATATGTGGCACTGGAAGATTCAGATTTATCAAAAGTAGGACTGCCAAAAGTAAGATTGAATCCGGTTGTAGGAATTGTAGAGATATCTAGTGGATGTATGAGTGAATGTACTTTCTGTCAGACTAAATTAGCAAAGGGGGATCTTACAAGTTACAGAATAGGAGACATTGTCAGACAAGTTGAAACTGAAATTAGTGAAGGATGTAAAGAAATTTGGCTGACATCTACAGATAATGGGTGTTATGGTTTTGATATCAATACAGATTTACCAACTTTAGTAAAAGCAGTCTCAGAAATTCCACAAGATTTCATGATACGAGTTGGCATGATGAATCCAATGTACATGCCAAGAATAAAAGAAGAATTAATAAAATCTTATGACAGTGACAAAGTCTACAAATTTCTCCACATACCAGTGCAAAGCGGCAGTGACAAAATCCTACATGATATGAAAAGAGGACATACGGTAAAAACAGTTAGAGAAGTTATAGAAAAAGCCAAAGAGCGATTTACAGACTTTACAATTTCAACTGATGTCATAGTGGGCTTTCCATCAGAAACCAAAGAAGATTTTGAGAAGACAGTTGATCTCATAAATGAAATACGTCCAGATATGGTGAATCTCTCAAAATACAGTGCAAGGCCAGGTACAGAAGCTGCAGAATGGGACCAAATAGAGGCATCAGAAGTAAAAAAAAGAAGCAAAGTAATCTTTGATATTATAAACAAAATATCATTGGAAAATAATCAAAAATGGATTGGGTGGAAGGGCAAAGTTTTGTTTGATGAGGAAACAAACGAAGGCATCAAAGGAAGAAATTTTGCATACAAACCTGTAGTCGTAAAAGAAGAGATCAAGATCGGTCAAACACACATAGTCGAAATTTTAGATGCGACTACGCGTAGCATTCTAGGAAAGATCGCAAGCTAAATTTTTTAGATCGGAGATTTGATTAAAATAACGTAAGAAGGTTTTTTATCCAAATTAGAGAATATTATTTGAAATGACTTTTCAAGTAAAAGAACCGATCTTAGTTATTGGTTTAGGCGGGGCGGGCTCAAAATTAGCAATACAAGCCAAAGATGCCCTAAATTCAGATTGTCTACTAATTAGCAATGATCAAAAAGACCTTCAACCAGGCTGCAATTCAATCAAGGTCTCAACTGATTCAATTATCAATCCATCAGTTCAATTAATCAGAGGCGCCACATACAAAGTTGCAGATCAGATAAAGTCAAAGATTTCAAATTATTCTACAATTATACTCATGACAAATCTGGCAGGAAAAACAGGCTCTGCAATATCACCAGTAGTTTCAGAAATTTGCAAAGAATCAGACAAAGGACTTGTTTCATTTGCAATAATGCCATTCAAATATGAAAAAGACAGAATCTTCAATTCAGGCATTTCACTAAAAAGAGTAACAGCTAATTCAGAGTGTACTATTGTTTTGGATAATGATTCACTTTTAGAAAGCAACCCAAACTTGAGTCCAAACACATGTTATGATATTGCAAATAATGCCATAATGCACATAGTCGATTCACTATGTTCTTCAGAAATACCAAATCAAACAAATATTCTAACTACAAGTAAAGACGGACAAAGCCTAGAAGAATCATTAAGAGATTCACTCAAAATGCTCTATGAAAATGCACCACCAAATGCAGTAAAACGCTCAATGCTGTATGTTGTCGGAGGAAACAATATTCCAGTCGGAGTTCTCAATTCAATTACAAATCTAACTCGCGGAATACTAAGTGAAAGCATTTCTCAGGTAGATTTGACATCATCTTCTAAAGAATCCAAAGTAGTAATGCTATCTTCAATTCAAGGAATGACAAAATTTGAAAGATATGATCCACTTGGAATCATCCCACAAGAAAACACATTGGATTGGTCACAGCCAGATTGTAGTATCGACTATAAACTGGATCTATACCAATTAGAATAAAATAATTTATAATAATTTTTTATATAGAATAGAATTTTCTATTTAGATTTTTTTGCTACTACTTTAGCTGGTCCGTCTTTCTTTACTGTTTTAGATGGTACATCTTTCTTTACTTCTTTGACTGGCACATCTTTTACTTTAGCTGGTACATCTTTTACTTCGACTGGTGCATCTGGTGTTACATCAGTGACAGGTGTATCTTTCTTTGAATCTTTAGATGATTTACCTTTCTTTGCATCTTTAGATGACTTGCCTTTCTTTGAATCTTTAGAGGATTTACCTTTCTTTGCATCTTTATCAGATACATCTGTAGATTCTTTTTCATCAGTATATGCAGAAACTAAAACATAACCTTCATCAGTTTTACTCATTCGGACTCTAATTTTTCTTGGAGGACTACGAACTCCTTTTGACCAAATTTGATGAGCGACATCTTCTTCAATTCGAATATCTGCTGTTTTCATATGATGACGGGCAAATTCCCTAATCATGTTAATGGCTCGTGGTGCACGATGTGTATCTACGGAAAGTAAAACTTTGCCCAAATTGATAGTATAGACTCTTTCTAATTCTTGAGACAACTATCCAACCTCCACATCAGTTGATCTCCAAGCTCTACGTTTTGGATTTGATCTAACTGTTCGCTTTGTTCTTAGAATAATCCAAGCTGGTACAGGTGATGTCTGTCTTGTCTTTTTTAGCAGACGAATTTTTCTTGGAGAGGACTTGCGAGCAGCCATAATTTTCAGGCACGAAGAGCTCTTTTTAAATGAATCTCAGGAATTTAGGCGATTTACTATTTGTTTTAGAATTCGTGCAGATGCACCCCAAATAATTTTATTTTGATATTCAAACGTGTACATTTCTTGAATTCTGTTGTGAGTTGGATTTTGATCATCAGCCATTGTTTTCAAAAAAGATTTGAGAGGAATGTGAAGTATATTTTCCACTTCAGAGTTTGCCGAAAGTGATGTAATTTTATCAACTATGGAAACAAATGGTAAAATGATAAAACCAGAATTAAGAGTTACAACTGGCGCTAGTTGTCCTATTACTTGATTTTTTGAAATTCTCAAACCTATCTCTTCTCGAGTCTCACGCAATGCAGTTTCTAAAAGATCAGAGTCATCCGGATCAAATTTCCCACCTGGAAATGAAATTTCCCCAGCATGAAATTTTAGATGTTTTGGCTTTTCAGTCATCACAACAATTGGCTCTTCACCATAAATCACAACAAGTATTGATGCAAGATTGTTTGTTCCATAATGTTCCAAGACAGGATCGATTTTACTTGAAAGTGAAGATCGTAGTAATTCCAAGTCCACGATAATTATAGCGATTATCTATTTTATTGAGTTTGTGTTTAAAGGTTTTAACCAAGTTAAATTTGAGATTCTTTATGGCCGTCATTTATGAAATAAATCCACCAAAGATTCCAGAAGGTGTTGAATTATCAAATGATGAAATAAAATCACTGTTATCAAACCTGCTACAAAGAGTTTCAGATATCAGCAATCTGTGTGACGGCATTCACGTAACAGATTCTGTTTTGGGAACTAGACGAGTTTCAGCATTAACCGCAGGAAAATTACTAAAGGCAAATCATCCTAATTTACAAATTACAATCAGTATGCGCGTAAGAGACAAAGATATGGATTTGATCAAACAAATAGTGCAAGAATCAATAGATCTCAAACTAGACGGAATTCTTGTCCTTAAAGGTGATCCGTCAAAAGAAAATCCAACTGATTCAGGTTTGATTCCAAGTCAGGTAGTCAAGCAACTAAACGAGTTAGGTTACGGGGAGAAAATGAATTTTTTCCTGTCATTGCTTAGTGATCCCAACTTTGAGAAAATTCAAAAAAAGATTGCTGCTGCACCTAAAGGGTTTATGACACAGGTAATTCATTCAGCAGAACAGGTACAAAGAATTTCAGACAAACTAAGACCAAGTGGATTTAGAATCATTCCATGTATTTTGTTACCTACCGAAAAAAATGAGGGCTCTGCAAAGTTTTTAGAATTAGATTGGTCCGGTTACAAAGAAAACCCGGCTAATTTTATCAAAGAAATTCACAGTATTGCAGGAGACGTGCTAATCACATCGCCTAATGATTTTACATTTGCAAAAGAGACATTGAAAAAAATCTAAAGTACAAAATACTGTGATTCCGGATGATGCACTACAATTGCCGCAGTTGATTGTTCTGGAATAATTTGTCCAGATTCAGTTAACGTCATTCCAGATTTTTCTGGGTGCAGTAGCTTCCAAACTTGTTCGTGTTGTAAGACGTCAGGGCAGCTTGGAAAACCCCAACTGTATCGTAGTCCCCCTTTTGCTCCAAGTTTTAATTCAGATTTTATTTTACGGTTTATCCATTCGGCTAATGCCTCAGCTATTTCAACTGCCAAACCATGCAAATAGTATGCATCAGCATACTTGTCTTCTTTATTCCATTGCTCTATAACATCTGAAACTTTGTTTCCAACTGTAACTGCTTGAAATGCAACAATATCATCTTCTCCAAAATAATCAGTAAGACAGAGATGACTGGATTTTGAAGAGCGCGGGAAATCAAACTCGACACTTTCACCATTTGGATTATCGACTTTTAGCTTTCCGTCTTTATTGTGACATTTGAAAAAGCCATACACAATTTCAGATTCAAATAATTTTTCTCGAATTATTCGAATTTTCCATTCATTTAGTAATATTTCATGGTCTGCTTCAGATTCAGCACCTGCTTTTCCACGTAGGCCCCAAGATAACTTGAATAGTGATTTTTTGTCAATCAGTTCCCAAACCTCACCCATGTTGATTTGATCAGATTTCAATCTAATTGGCTCTCCAATTATCAGAGGAGTTGACGGAACCACAGGTTTGATGTCACTTTTTGGAAGATTCAAAGTGTCAATTACTACAGTAGACCTGTCTTTCCAATTTTCAAGTTTCTCTTTCCATTGTGCTAAAAATTTAGACTTTTCATTTGAAACTAGTGTATCCATTGTTTTCAGACCTTCAAACATTGTATTGCAATAAAACACT
Organism: uncultured Candidatus Nitrosoarchaeum sp.; assembly: GCA_938049695.1. Classification (GTDB taxonomy): domain Archaea; phylum Thermoproteota; class Nitrososphaeria; order Nitrososphaerales; family Nitrosopumilaceae; genus Nitrosarchaeum. The sequence continues at coordinate 11,249 of CALKVM010000043.1, forward strand.
CCAGATTCATAGATACCACCTTCTTTTGCAATTCTGTTGATGTAATTGGTATTGATTGCAGCGCCACCACATAAAATTGGAATATTCATGTTGTTTTTTCTTGCATGCTCTACAAAATGCTGCATCTGCTTTGATGTAGATACCAAAAGTGCAGATAATCCCAGAGCATCAGGTTTTACTTCATCTATTTTTTCCAAGAATTTTTGCAGAGGCACTTGCTTTCCCAAATCATAAACAGTGTAACCATTATTCTGAAAGATAGTTTTTACCAAATTCTTTCCAATGTCATGAACATCGCCATAAACGGTTCCAAGTACAAGTTTTCCTTTAGATGTGCCTTCTTCTCTAACTAGATATTTTTCTAATTCTCCTACTGCTGCTTTCATGCATTCAGCAGATTTAAGAACAAATGGCAGAATCAATTCCCCTGAACCAAATTTATCGCCAACCTCCTTCATTGCAGGAAGTAGATCCTCATTTAGAGTTCTAATTGCACCATCATGAGTAATTTCAGGAGAAGCATTTAGA
>CALKVM010000044.1:0-11222 GCA_938049695.1 uncultured Candidatus Nitrosoarchaeum sp.
TTTTGTCCCACTTTAAGGATTGAGCGTTGAGTTGATGCACCCATTATTGCTGATGGTAGTATATCTTTTAACGTAAATCCTAATCCCACTGCAATTGATGCACCTATTGCAATTGCAATACTCCATGCAAAGGCAGATACAAGAATTGGAATAATTGTCTCACCAACGCCTAGTTGTGTGAAACCTATTGCAAATACTATGCCGTAAATAACTGCCTTGATTATAGCAATGATAATTCGTGGACTGGCAATCTGATGATCTACTAGTTGGTGCTCAACCCATTTACTAACAAAGTTGACAACAATAGAGCCAATTACAATTATCAATACAAATGCAAGGAGGTTAGGAACCCATAGCCATAGATTTGTAAGTGCAGATGAAAGTTGGTCAAACTGTAAAGCATTAACTGCTGCAACTATGAAAAACAAGTAGACAAACCAACGAATTGTGGCTGAAATTAGACTTACAGAATTAAATTTACCATATACACCCTCTGCAACATGTAATTCTTGATTTTTCTGACTGGTTTTTTGGAGAATTGCAGTTGCGGCTTTGTTTGCGGCTCTGCCAATTAGTTTACCAGCTATGAAACCGATTACAAGTAAAATTGCGGCGGCAATTATTTTTGGAGTGCTATCGGCAATACTTACTGCAAATTCTCTTATTGCATCACTTGTTGGACCATAAACACCTTCAACAAAACTTTCTTGTGCAAATGCAGAATTAAAACCAATTAGAATTAACGAGAATGATAAAATTGCAAGTAGATAATTTTTTGAACTTTGCATTACTTTTTTAAAACTATTAATTGAATTATTATACCTTGCTACTTTCAGATGTGATCTAAACAACGTCTTTGCATTCACACTTTTTTTGTTTATCCGATCTAGTATACTTGAGTTTATGACACACTTGACAGTATAATTGATTCGTCATGTAAGATCATATACGAGATAGTATTTCCATCTTTATTTTCGTGTTTTTAGTGATCTCAAAACACAAAATTAGTTTATTTTTTCATTAGTAATGTATTTTCTACTTTATGAAAACGGTTAATGAGATTTTATTTTACATTGAATTCTTCTTTTAGATCTATTACGATCTTAGTTGGACAGCATCATATAGAATACAACAAGTTGAGAGATTACCAGCATTTCACATAAAATATCAAAGATATTTTTGAGTTTTGTGCCATTTCTATATCTATAAACAGTATTTCTATTGACTATTTCTTAGAGTTTCTTCAAGAATGAATCAAATTTGAGATATTATTTTAGAGATGAAAATATCAGCATATTTACGAATAGAAACTATGGCATACCGTGTTCTTTACGAGACTATTTTGCCTTTTCAGGGGTCAACGAGTCGATAATCACAATTAACACAAGTCGTTTTTACAAATATAGATTCAGTTGATTGTTTTAGATGAATCTTACCAGACATATTCATATCAAATAGAAAATATCTTAAACATGCCAAGTTTAACCTGTTTTCTTTTATTTTGATTGCAAGATTTTCAAGAAATTCTAAGCAGTGTTGTTTTTTGATACTAGATGATCATTCTAGTCCAATAGAGTTTGATGAAGAGATTCCAGTTGGGGTTGATGGGAATTTATCACCAATACGATTTCCAGCTACTGCTGCTGCTTCTCGTAGTATACTTTCAGTTTCCTCATTAGATACACCGTCAGATTCAAAGCTTCCTTCAAATGAACCAGAGATGGATTCGTTTAGAATTCCAAATAATGATTCAAATTCATGGCTTACTTCAGGCATTATTCTTCCCAAAGAAGGTTTCAATGCATTCATTGTTGCCATTATTGGACCTAATGAGGCCATAGCATCGCCTACATCTGAAACGGTAGATAATCTAAGGTTAACTTGTTCTAATGATAGTTTAAGAGTGGTTAGAATTTTTTTATTTTTTCTTAATTCTACTAATTCGTTTGCAAGTACTTTACCAGTTGTTGAGTCATGGTTCTTTTTTGCCAATACGATTCGATTAAATAATTTTGCATCTTTATCATCTAAACTTTTTACTTTGTAATCAAGAGAAGATACGGTTCTAGTTAATTGTACAAGAGAATTTTGAATTCTTGGTTTTAATGCCGCTTCTTTTTTTAGTCCATGGAGATGATCTGAGAGTCCTTTTGATTGTGGGTTATTCCAATTCTGTTCCATGATATTCTATTTTACGTCATAAAACAAGATCATAATTAGAGGTGTCTAAGATATTACACAAAAAAGATAGTTTTGGGTTATTTTGGTAATTTGAGACATGGTACAATCAAGAAATTTTATGAATCAATATATTGAACAAACAGGCATGATTTATGTGAACAAGTCTTTTGAGAGGCCTGATTGGGACGAATATTTTATGCTCCAAGCAGAATTGGCCAAACTTCGCTCAAATTGTATGACGAGACAGGTAGGTGCCGTAATTGTACGTAAAAATAGACAGTTGGCAACAGGATACAATGGAACACCTCCAGGAATCAAAAATTGTTTTGATGGAGGGTGTAAACGATGTCAGCTAAGAATGGAAGGAAAGATAGAATCAGGAGCATCATTAGATAGATGTCTTTGCAATCATGCAGAAGCTAATGCCATAATGCATTGCGCAATTTTAGGAATTGAAGCAGGTGTTGCAGGGGCTATACTATACACTACATTTGTCCCATGTTTAGAATGCACAAAGATGGCAATTACAATTGGAATTAGAAAGTTTGTCTGTCTTGACTCTTATCCAGAAACAGATTTTGAATTATTAAAAGAAGCAGGTGTGGAAGTTGTTCATCTAGATAAGAGTAGAATAACCAAATGGGCAAAAGAACTAGTTAGCAAATATGAAAATTCCATCTAAGTGATCACATGCAGATTAACGTTAAAGAAACAGAAAAGATCACAGCAATGCCGCCATCAATGCTGGTATCTGCAACATATGACAACATAACAAGAACTGCAGTGTTAAAATTCTATGAACCGACATCACAAAAGTTAATTTTATGGCATGATGAAACAGGACACAAACCATACTGTTACTCCAGATTATCTCCAGATGAATTAGACTTTTTGCAAGAAAGAGATGATATTTTAGAAATTAAAACAGTGAAACGCCATGATTTGATGAAAGATGAAGAAGTAAACATGTCAAAAATAACGGTGGCAGATCCTCTTACAATTGGAGGAACTGCTGGAGACAAAAGTATCAGAAACCTAATAGAGACATGGGAATCAGATATCAAATATTACGAGAATTATCTGTATGACAGATCATTAATTGTTGGAAAATATTACGAAATAATAGATGGAAAAATAAAACCACATGATTTAGAAATATCAAGTGAGGTTAGACTCGCTTTGAAAAGTTTGTTGTGGGATAAAGTCGATAGCGAAAACATGGTGGACCCAAAGGAGTTTAAAGAATTGATTTCAGATTGGGCAGATTTACTGAATCAGCCAATTCCTAGAATCAAGAGATTGAGCGTAGATATTGAAGTTGAGGCTGAAATTGGAAGAATTCCAGACCCAAAGATTGCAGAAAAAAAAGTTACAGCGATTGGACTAAAGGGGACAGATGGGTTTGATCAAATTTTTGTGCTAAGGACAGATGGTACGGATGAAGGAGTAAATGAACTTGGTCAAAACATACGAATTACATTTTATGATCAGAGTAAAGAAAAAGAAATGATCTTAGATGCGTTTAAAATAATTGAAGAATTTCCTTTTGTGCTAACATACAACGGGGATGAATTTGATTTACCATATTTATTTAACAGGGCAGAAAGACTTGGGATAAAAAATGAAAACAATCCACTATACATGATGAAGGATTCAGCCACACTGAAACATGGTGTGCATCTTGACTTGTATAGAACACTTTCAAATCGTTCATTTCAGATTTATGCATTTAGTCAAAAGTATACTGATTTTTCATTAAACAGTGTCTCAAAAGCACTATTAAACAAAGAAAAAATAGATTACGGATTAGAGTTTGATCAACTCAGCCTATATCAAACTGCAAACTATTGTTACAATGATGCACTGCTAACATATGAGCTTACAAGTTTCAACAATGATCTTTTGATGGATTTACTTGTAATTATTGCCAGAATTGGAAGAATGCCAATTGACGATATTGCAAGGATGGGAGTGTCACAATGGATTAGGAGTTTATTGTATTATGAACACAGACAAAGAAATGCACTGATTCCAAAAAGAGAAGAACTTGAGAGAAGATCAGAGGGAGTATCATCAAATGCAGTAATCAAAGATAAAAAATACCGAGGGGGTTTAGTTATTGATCCAAAGGAAGGAATTCATTTTGACGTAGTCGTAATGGATTTTGCAAGTCTATACCCCAGTATCATCAAGGTGAGAAACATATCATATGAAACAGTAAGATGCTCTCATGATGAATGCAAGAAAAACACCATACCTCAGACAAACCATTGGGCATGCACAAAAAGAAATGGACTAACAGCAATAATTATTGGGTCACTGCGAGATTTGAGAGTAAATTACTACAAAAGCCTCTCAAAGCAAGAGACCCTGACAGAAGAACAGAGACAGCAATACACAGTAGTTAGTCAAGCGCTCAAAGTAATTCTAAATGCTAGTTATGGGGTAATGGGTGCAGAGATTTTCCCATTGTATTTTCTTCCTGCAGCGGAGGCAACAACTGCCATTGGCAGATACACAATTTTAGAAACCATCAAAAAATGTGAAGAGATAGGAATTGAAGTTCTATATGGCGATACAGATTCACTATTTATCAAAAAACCTACAGATGAACAAATTCACAAAGTAATAGAGCAGGCAAAAAAAGATCACGGAGTAGATTTAGAAATTGACAAAGTGTATAGATATTGTGTATTAAGTAACAGAAAGAAAAACTATCTTGGTGTAACTAAAGCAGGAACAGTGGACGTAAAAGGATTGACTGGAAAAAAATCACATACTCCACCATTTATCAGAAAATTATTTTATGAGTTAATTGATGTGTTATCCAAAGTTCAAACAGTTACGGATTTTGAACAAGCAAAAAAAGAGATCACAAATAAAATTGCAACATGTGCAAAAAAAGTAGAAGCAAAAGAGATACCACTGCAAGACTTGACATTTAATGTGATGATTAGTAAAGCACCATCAGAATATGTCAAAACAGTTCCACAGCACATACGAGCCGCAAGATTACTAGAGTCAATCAGAGAGGTAAAAAAAGGAGACAAAATATCATATGTTAAAATTTTGAACAAACCAGGAGTAAAACCAGTAGAGATGGCAAAAAAAGAAGAAATAGATTCAAAAAAATACATGGAATTTATGGAAGCTACATTGGATCAAATTACATCATCAATGGACTTGGATTTTCAGACCATGCTAGGCAAGCCAAAACAAACTGGATTAGACGAATTTTTTTGGAATTAGTGATTTATTGTGGAAATTGATGGAACTCTACTTACCATACTTGGAATAGCTGCAGGAGTTTTAATTTTATCAGGATGGGTAGAGCAAATTATTAGAGGGCATAGAACAAAGAGCCTCAAAGATGTTTCAAAATACCTAATGGTATTCATCTCTGGTGGATCCATCTTGTGGTTAATTTACGGAGTTATAGTTTCAGATGTCTTTATCATAGGCACAAATATCGCGGCAATTTTTCTAATGATGATAGTATTATTCATGAAAAAAAGATATGAAAAGACATCAAAAATAAATCAATAAAAATATCCAATCAAGGATTAAATACAATGCAGAAATTTTCAAAGAATGTTCATAATTAATTGCAAAAACTATGAAGAAATTGCAGGAGATAAAATAATAGAATTTATAAAAATTGCAGAAAAGATTTCAAAAAAATACAAAATAAAAATCGCAGTTGCACCTCCGCAGCACTTGATTGGGTTAGTAGCAAATAGTTCAATTCCTATTTTAGCACAACATGTAGATAATTCCAACGTAGGAAGCACTACCGGATTTATGATTCCAGAATTGTTAAAAAAATCTAAAGTCAGTGGTTCTTTGATTAATCACAGTGAACACAGAATTTCAAGTGATGAAATTTCCAAACTTGTTTTAAAGCTATGTGAATTAAAAATGATATCAATTGTATGTGTAAAAGATGTTGCAGAAGCTAAAAAATATGCAAAACTAAATCCAGATTATATCGCAATAGAACCTCCAGAACTTATTGGATCTGGAAAAGCAGTTTCAAAGGAAAAGCCAGAACTAATCACAAAATCAGCAGATGCGGTAAATAGCGCAAAGAACAAAACAAAATTACTTTGTGGTGCAGGAATCGTTTCAGGACAAGATGTTAGAAAAGCATTAGAGTTGGGGTCCAAAGGAATTTTGGTTGCAAGTGGAATAATCAAAGCAAAAAATTGGACAAAGGCAATTGAAGATTTTTCAAAGGCAATGCTTTAAAAAATCAACCACTCCAAACTTTGCCTGAAAGATAAGGTAAAGAAAAAATAAGAGATTAGAGCCTATAAAATAAAAAAAGGAAAAAATATTTACATTAGTTATTTCTTGGTGTAAATGCGTTTATCCAAGAGTGGATTATGTTTTTGTTTAGATCGGCAAATGCTTTAGCATTGTCGTTAAATGTCTGGATATTTTGTTTTGTTGCATCAAGAGCTGTTTGAACTATTTGATTTTGTACAGAATACACCTTGTTAATTCCATCACTTGTGTCCCTGATAGTATTTAGTGCTGCATCAGGAATGTTTGCATTAATTCCTGTCTTGTTTACAATTTCTTTTTGTACTGATAGTACAGATTTCATTGTATTTTCACAGGTTTGGATGCATTGATGTTGTAGGTCGGTAACTGATTGGTAGTATTTTGGTACTTCTCTATTGATAGTAGCAAAGCTGCTAATGATGTTTTGTTCGTATATGCCAAAGACATCTTTTGTATCTAGAGTTTTACTCATAACCAAGATTAATTGTTTGGTTATATATACATTGGTAATAAATGGTAATTATTGGTAATAGAAGGTTATAACCACCAATAATTATAAAGGAGAAAAAATAGGACGGCATATGACAAATTACAGAACAAGTATGCAGATAATATCAGATCTTCTTAGGGCTACAAATGACTCTGGACAAGAAGGAATTAAGACAACACGGTTATTGACAAAGGTAAATTTATCACATTCTAGACTATCAAAATTTTTGGAAAATTTAACAGGTTCTGGATTAATTAATAAAATAGAATTTGATGGTAAAAATACATTTGTAATAACTGAAAAAGGAAGGCAGTATCTAGAATCGTATTTGAAATTCTCAAGCATTGCAGAATCCTTTGGATTGGAACTCTAGCCATGTTTATCCAGAAACTATTGTGTATACGTAGAAATCATCCATCGTCTTTTTATCTGAAAATGAGAAATGTTTTTGTGAGAAAAGAATCCGAAACAACACATAGAAAAAGCATACTTTATCATTTGCACATATTAGATCCAGCATTAGATAATTCAACATATGATGACGGTTTTGACTAGGAAGTTTCTAGTGAGCATTTATCAAAACAAACACATCGGGTAATGATGTCATCATATTTTCTTATATCACAATAGACACTGTTTCTAAAGGCCATTATTTCAGGCTCTTTTTTACAATCTAGATACCCTATAAGATTAATCATGCTCTATCAATTAACTTGCCTTGGGAATCTAAATTTTCTATTAATTTAAAAATTAGAAAAGAGTTTAGAAACCACAAATATTCATGAGATTGTAAGTGTAGGATAGATATTGCGGGGTAGAAAAAATTGTGTGTAAGTTGTAGGGCAAAGGCAATGCTTTAAAAACCCCTGATTTTGATTTGATAACCTAGGTAAAAATGAAGCAAGTTTACTTTTATGATGAAGGAGACGGAAAAAACAAAAAACTCCTAGGAGGAAAAGGTGCTGGACTTTGTGAAATGACCAAACTCAAATTGCCCGTGCCTCCTGGATTTACAATCACTACAGAAGTTTGTAAAAAATATTATGAGAATAACAAAAAACTACCAAAAACACTGATTCCAGAAGTAAAAAAGAACATTGCAAAAATTGAAAAAAGAACAGGAAAGAAATGGAATTCTAAAGAAAATCCATTATTAGTATCAGTAAGATCAGGGGCTGCAATATCCATGCCTGGAATGATGGACACCATATTGAATTTAGGATTAAATGATGAGACAGTAGAGGGGCTTGCAAAGAAAAGTAACAACCCAAGATTTGCATGGGATTCATACAGGAGATTTGTCCAACTATTTGGCAAAGTAGTATTTGGTGTTGATGATAAGAAATTTAACGAGGTTTTAGAAAATGCAAAGATAAACCAAGCTGTACAAGCAGATAGTGCATTAAATGAAAAATCTCTAAAAACAGTTGTTTCAGAATACAAAAAAATTTGTGAAAAACATACAGGTATAAAATTTCCATCTGATCCATCTGAGCAATTAGAGTTAGCAATCAAAGCTGTATTTGGAAGTTGGATGGGAGAAAGAGCAATAATATACAGAGAGAGAAACAACATTACAAAAGACATTGCAGATGGTACTGCGGTAAATGTGGTTTCAATGGTATTTGGAAATATGGGAATTGACAGTGCCACGGGGGTGGTTTTTACAAGAAATCCGGGAGATGGAACAAGACATCTTTTTGGAGAATACCTAGTGAATGCACAAGGAGAAGATGTAGTGGCAGGAGTAAGAACAGGAAAACCTGTTGATGAGATGAGAATAGAGATGCCAAAGTCATATGAACAGTTAGCACAAACATGTGAAAGATTAGAAAAGCACTACAAAGAACCTCAAGACATAGAATTTACAATTGAGCAAGGTGAATTTTATTTATTACAAACAAGAAATGCAAAGATGAATGCAATTGGAATGGTAAAGACATCAGTAGATATGTTTAATGAAAGATTAATTGATAAAAATAGAGCATTAACAAGACTGCATGCAGAACAACTAGAACAGTTACTTCATAGAACAATTGATTCAAAATCTATCAAAAATTATACGCTACTAGTAAAAGGAATCGCAGCATCGCCAGGTGCAGCAAGCGGCATAGCTGTACTTGATGTAAAAAGAGCAACAATCATGGGAGAAAACGGAGTTAAGGTTATTCTAATTAGAGAAGAAACAAAGCCAGAAGATGTTCCTGCATTCTTTGAGTCAGTAGGAATTCTTACCAGCAGGGGTGGAAAAACGTCACATGCCGCAGTTGTTGCAAGAGGTATGGGCAAACCATGTATAGTTGGCTGCTCTGATTTGAGAATTGATTATGACAACAAGCAGTGTAGTGTTGATGAAAAAATAGTACATGAGGGAGATCCAATTACGATTGATGGTAGTACAGGCTCAGTCTATCTTGGAGAGATTCCAACTATAGAGCCAAAAATCACAGAAGATTTCAAGACAATTCTAGAATGGGCACAAAAAGTCAAGCAGATTGGAATCAGAGCAAATGCAGACACTCCAGAAGGTGCAAGACTAGCAAGAGAATTTGGAGGACAGGGAATTGGTCTTTGTAGAACAGAAAGAATGTTCAATGGAAGTGACAGAATAGGATTGTTTGTAGAAATGATCATGGCAGAAAACATTGAAGAACGAAAAAAAGTTTTAACTAAACTAGGAGAGTTACAAAAAAGTGATTTTATTGAAATTCTAAAAGCGATGGAAGGATATGCAGTAACTATTAGATTATTGGATCCACCATTACATGAATTTTTACCAAATCCAGTAGAGTTGGCTGAAAAGATTCACAAACTAGAACAAAGAAATGAGACAGGAGAATTAGAGACAGCAAAAATTTTACTAAAAAGAGCAAAAGAACTAGCAGAAATAAATCCAATGATGGGACATAGAGGAGTTAGAGTAGGAATTACACATCCAGAAATTTATGAAATGCAAATCAGAGCAGTGTTTGAAGCAGCAGCTGAATTGGCTAAAAATAAGGTAGATGCACATCCACAAATTATGATTCCACAGATAAGTAGCATTACTGAATTGGATCATATTAAAAAAATCTATGATATTATCAAAAAAGAAATGGAATTAAAACACAACATGAAATTAAAAATTAACTTTGGAACAATGATTGAGGTTGTAAGGGCAGCTTTGACTGCAAATGAACTTGCAGGTACTGCAGAATTTTTTAGCTTTGGTACAAATGATCTTACACAAGGAACATTTAGTTTTAGTCGCGAAGACGTAGAAGGAAAATTCCTTCCAGAATATATGGACAAAGAAATTCTTGAGCGAAATCCATTCCAATCAATTGACGTAAACGGTGTTGGAAGCCTAATGAAGATTGGAATTACATCTGGACGAGGCATAAAGCCAAACATGGAAATTGGAATTTGTGGAGAACATGGAGGTGATCCTAATTCAATCAAATTTTGTCATAACGAAAATCTAAGTTATGTCAGTGCATCACCACATAGAATACCAATTGCAATAATAGCAGCAGCGCAGGCAGCAATTGAGCAACCAAAGAAATCTACGAGAAAACCAGTAAAGTCTGCAAGAAAACAGGTAAAGAGAATGAGAAAACCAGTAAAGAAAACTGCAAGAAAACCAGTAAAGAAAGCTATGAGAAAGAGTAAATCTAAAAGAAAATAATCATACAAAGCACATTTTAAAACTAGTTAGATATACAACAATGCACATTGCTACCAAGAATTGATTCCATCAAACAAATAAGACTGAAAGTGGGCATTACACAAAAAAAACTTGCCACTATGACAGGGGTTAGCACTTCAATGATAAACCAAATAGAATCAGGCAGAAGTCAACCAAGTTATGAGACTGCTAAAAGAGTCTTTGACAGTCTTGCAAGTCTTGAGGGTAAATCATCATCTCACAAAGCAGGAGATTTCTGTAGCAAAGATGTTGTAAAGCTAAAACCTAGTAACACACTACATGATGCAATAAAGAAAATGCATGAATCATCAATTAGTCAAATTCCTATTTTTAATGGGCAGGAACTTGTAGGAGTAATATCAGAAGATGGAATTGTCAAGCATCTTGCAGATGTAGGAGAATCTGAATTAAAAAATGCAAAATTAGCAGATACTATGGAGCCAGTACCACCAATTGTTGATTATGACACACCTGCAAATGTTCTTGTTCCGTTAATCAGATATTCAAAATGTATTCTAGTTTCAAAAAAATCAAAGATCATAGGCATCATCACTGCATCAGATACATTAAAGATGA
>CALKVM010000045.1:0-11014 GCA_938049695.1 uncultured Candidatus Nitrosoarchaeum sp.
GCTGTAAAAATTGAAAATCGTGCACCCGGACTAACTATTATGTTATCTTGTGAAACGTTTACGCCAAACTTTTTGGATGAATATTTTGCCAGTGCTTCTCTAAATGACGGCAGACCTTTTGCTTGACCGTATTTTAAAAATCCTTTATCAAAAACTTCTTCAAGTGCTTTTCTTACAATTTGTGGTGGTAAAAAATCCGGTTCTCCAACTTCCATATGAATAATTTTCTTACCTTCTCGTTCCATTGATTTTGCTTTAAAAAAAATTGATAGATGCGTTTGTTTATTATCTGATTGTACTTTGATCGATTCGTTAAGTAAAAAATTTAAAAATTTTGTTGCAATTGATTCATCAAAATTTAACTCATTACACAATGCGATTACTTTTGTACGCAAATTGTCTTCTCGAATTTCATCTGTAACTCCTTTTCCTATGTTTTTTTTAATTTCTCCAATTTCTTTAGAAATTCCTGTTCTGATTTTAAGCATCTTTATCATTTCAATAGTGATCTCATCCATTTTATTGCGCAGTTGGTCAATGTCTGACATATCGCTATAATACAGGCTTGATTGCTCCGGATAAAAGAGCATGATCTGCCAAAGTTAGAGCCACTAGTGAGTCTACTACTGGGGGTGCTCTTGGAACTACACATGGATCGTGTCTTCCTTTTACTTGTAATATTGTAATTTTTTTGGTTTTAATGTCTATAGTACTTTGTTTCTGTGCTATGGATGACGCAGGTTTGAATGCAATTCTTATTGTTATTGGCATGCCGTTAGAAATTCCACCTAAAATCCCTCCCGAATTGTTAGTTTTTGTGATTATCTTTCCTTTTTTTATGGTGTATAGATCATTGTTTTCTGAACCATACAGTTTAGATCCTTCAAATCCAGAACCAAACTCTATTCCTTTTACAGATGGAATTGAGAATATTGCTTTACTCAAATCAGATTCTAATGACCCAAAAATTGGTTCTCCTATACCCACTGGTACATTTGTAGTGATTGACTCAATTATTCCTCCAAGTGAATCTCCTTTTTTTCTGGCATCTAATATTGACTCCTTCATTTTCTTTGCTGTATTTTCTTCAGGACATCTTACTTCGTTTTTATAAATTGAATTGATCATTTTTTCGTCAAATTTGTTTTCCATTTTTATTTTTCCAATTTGTGTTGTGAATGAATTTGTTTCCACACCCAATGTTACTTTTAATAATTTCCTTGCAATTGCACCCCCCATTACATGAGTGGCAGTTAATCTTCCAGAGAATCTACCGCCTCCCCTGTAATCGTTAAAATGATTATATTTCATCATGGCTGGATAATCTGAATGTCCTGGTCTGAGTTTTGTTTTCAAATTTTCATAATCTGTTGATTTTTGATCACTGTTCCAAATTATCATTGTGATTGGTGCTCCAGTGGTATGTCCTCTAAAGACTCCTGAAACAATTTCTACAATATCTCCCTCTTTACGTTGTGTAGAAATCAGTGATTGGCCTGGTTTTCTAAGATCTAGCATTTTTTGAATATCTTTTTCATCTATTTCTAATCCTGCTGGACAACCGTCTAAAACAGCTCCTATGGATTTACCGTGACTTTCACCAAAACTAGTTAACACAAGACGCTGACCAATTGAACTTCCCGGCAACACATTGTAACTGTAAATTGATGCTTATAATTCCTCATTATGTAAAACACTGAAAAATTTCTTAAATTATGCCTGATTTTGGTTACTTTTTATGTTGATTAAAAATTATGCTTTTTCTTTAAATTACTTGTAATAATTATAAATAATTCTTAAATATAATGATAACATATAAGAAATATGCAAAAACGTGTAAATTCTAACAAATAATTTGCGTGGCCCTGCGAAAAATACATGTTATCTGCGCAAAGGCGTTGCGGGTGAGGAGAATGCTTTTCACCCTATACAGGGTCGCGCCTCTTAACTTTAAATTAATTTTTTAAGACTGATTTTTTATTGAACTAGAATTTTTGCACCCAATTTATTCATCTCATTGATAAAATCTGGATATGATACTGCAACTGATTCATGGTCTGTCACAATGCAATTGCCTACATACATTCCTAATATGCAAAATGCCATGAACAATCTATGATCATTTTCAGAATTCAATATTGCACCTTTTGATTCCTTTGGTGATTCTAAAATTAATCCGTCTTCTTTTTCTTGGACTCTAATCCCAATTTTGACTAGTTCTCTAGATAAGATTGCAATTCTATCTGTCTCTTTTAATCTTGCATGTTTTACATTTATGATTTCAATGGGATTTGTTGTTTTTAATGCCAGAATTGCAAGTGGTGGAAGCAGGTCTGGTGAATCACTTAAATCAAATCGTCCACCAGCAAGTTCTTTTGGTGACTGAATTGTTATTTGATCTTCTTTTATTGAAACTTTTACTCCTAACTGTTCTAGGATGTCTATGAAGACTTTATCTCCCTGAGGTAAGTTCCCCATTCTACCATGAATTATGACATTTTCTCCATTTAATACTGATGCTGAAAGAAGTAGTGCTAGACTTGAAAAATCCATTGGAACTGTAAATGTAGATGGTTTGTACACTTGAGGTGTGATGCTATATTTTTTGTATGGGATTAGCGTTTGTACTGTAACTCCAAAATTTTTCATTGTTACAATAGTTGCATCGAGATATGGCTTTGAAACTAAATTTCCCTCTATGGTTAAATTAATTCCTTTTTCTGTTAATGGTGCACAAATTAATAATGCAGAAATAAATTGACTTGAAAAGTTTCCTGGAATGGAAACATCTCCTCCCAAAATCCTTCCAGTTATTTTGATTGGAGGCATTCCTTTTGTTGAACTACATTTAGCTCCTATACTTTCAAGTGCATCTAACAGTGGTTGCATTGGTCTTTTTTGAAGACTTGAATCTCCTGTCAGTGTAATTTCTCTTGTGAATAGGCTTGCAATTCCAGATGCAATTCTAATTGTAGTACCTGAGTTTTTTGCATCAATTTCAGGCACGATTATGTCTGTTTTTATGGGTTTTTTGACAATGATTGATGTGTTTATTTCTTCAATTTCTGCTCCAAAATTTCTACATGCTTCAATTGTTGCAACAGTATCTGCAGAAAACAATACGTTGTCTAACTTGCTATTATTTCCTGCAAGTGATGCAAGAAAAATTGCTCTATGAGAATAACTCTTATTCGCTGGACATGTAATGTGTCCTGATATTTTTGATTTTTCTACTTTACAATTCATGAACTTCTGCCTTTTTGTTATTGATTTTGGAAACTATTACATTTCCTTCTAATGCTGAAAAGACTTTTTTAATATTGGATTCATTTTCTTTTTTTGTTATTGCTGCAATTGATGGACCATTTCCTGAAACCGATGCACCATATGCACCTTTTTCCAGTAAATTTATGATTATTTTTGGATCAGAATTTAATGTTGCAGCTGTTGCTAGTCCATTAATATTCATTGCATTCCAGTAATCTGCTTTTTTAGCTAACTCCCACGCATTTTCAAATACTGCTGAAAGAATTTTTAGATTTTTTAAATTTCCACGTTTTCTATTTTTCGGAATAAATATTACGGCAATTAAATCTGTAGGTGCTTTCTCTGAATTAATACGATTTTTCTTAAAATTGTCTGTCACATTGAATCCTCCATAATAACATGAACATGCATCATCATATGCACCTGTTATGCTCACTTTGGACTCTATTGATGCCTCTACTCCTGCAAGTAAGATTTGTTTATCTGTTAATTTTGGTTTAAAAATTTTAGCACATGCAAGAGCAACAGAAGATGAAATTGCACTGGAGCTTTTTAATCCATATCCTGTTGGTATTTCTGAATCTAAAGTAACTTCAATCTTGTTTTCTTCTAGTTCTTTTTTTGAAAGGATTTTTTCTATTGTCTTGTTAATTAATCTTGAACTTAGACTCTTGTTTTCTGATTTGATGCTAATCCCTTTTCCTGGACTTGTTTCAACTGTTGCATCAACTTTTAATTCAATGCCTAGCGTTGCACCTTTTTGGGTTGCAATTGCATTTACCAATGATATTGCACCGTGCACTGTAGCCTTTGCTTTTACCATTATACTCCTCCCAACAATGCTTTTTTCATGGCATTATAAGGTGCTTCCATCCCATGCCATATTTCAAATGCTCTTGTTGCTTGACCCAGCAGCATTTCATATCCATAAATTATGATTGCTCCTTTTTCTTTTGCTTTTTTTAGAAAATCTGTATTTATGGGCATGTAGACAATATCGTATACAATTGTTTTTGAGTTAATCACATCTAATGAAATTGGGCTAGGTTCATTTTTTAATCCAACTGATGTCGCATTTACGATTACATCATAATTTTTTGCAGTGTCTTTAACCTCATCTATCTTTGCTGCAATTGCCTTTAATCCAATTTTATTTGAAAATTCTGCTATGTTGTTTGCATTTTCTAAAGTTCTATTTGCAATAGTGATACTTTGTGCATGTTCTTTTGCAAATCCTGCAACAATAGCTCTTGCAGCACCACCAGCTCCTAATAGCAATACTTTTAAATTTTTTACACTCAAATTTCTTTTCTTGAATGGATCTAAAAATCCATCCATGTCTGTATTGTATCCTTTTAAAATACCACTATCATTTGTAACCGTATTTACAGCTCCTATAATGTCACATGATTCATCCATTGTATCTAGATATTTCATCATTTCAATTTTATGTGGAATTGTAACATTAAATCCGTCTATTTTGATTTTTTTAAGTGATTCAACACCATCTTCTAATTCTCCTTTTGGTATTCTATATGCAATATATGCACAATCTAAATTTAATTCTCTGAAAGCTGCGCTATGAATGTTAGGCGATAGTGAATGATCAATTGGATCTCCAATCACTGCAAATGTTTTTGACATCTTATTTTCTAAATTATTATGATTGATTTAAACTCTCAACTAAAGTGCTTACACTATCTGTCAAAACATATTTGCAGACTCTACTGAGTATGTTTTATAATTCTAAATCTTAATTTTGATATTTAACCTATTTTCAGACTAATGATTTTCTTTACTTCGTCTATACTGAGCTGTCCTGGCGCTACTGGCTTTCCTAATGATACGTAAGTGTATGGACTGCCCAAATACAGGCACAAAATTCTTGATATTCTACCATTATCCCCCATTGCAAATGCAATCAAATTATTTTTTCCATTTTTACTATACAACTGAAGTGTTCTAATTGAATCATCTACTGATTTTGCTGTAGTGACAATTTTTACATTATGTGAAAATTTTGTCATCTGATTCATCATATTTTTTAATTCAGAAAATTTTGGTGTTTTTTTAAAATCATGCCATGAAATGAGTAATTTTGTTTTTGTTGATTTTAGATATTTTACTAATTCTTTATTTTCTTTAATTGTATTAAATTCAACATCTAATAAAAATGGGTTGTATTCTGCAATTAATTTTAAAATTGAGATTCTCTCTTTTTCACTCCCTTCAAATTTCCCACCTTCAGATTTTGGTCTTAATGTGCACACTACTCTTTTCAAGTCATTCTTGATGATTTCTAATGTTTTAGGTATCTCATCTATTTTTAAAAAATCAAATCGAACCTCTACGTAATATGATTTTTTTAGAGCATCTTTTAGATTCTGTTTAATTTTATATGGTGAATTCTCTGCAATTGATACGCACGTTTTGTATTTCATTACTTTTCTAAAATATATTCATCAGATACTTCCATTCCAAAATGTCTACCTGTGGCAGATTTTACATGTACCATCACCATGTCTCCTTTCTTGAGGTGTGTAACTGATACTAATTGTCCATTTGGTTTTACAAAACGAATTGTCTCTGCATCCTGTGCAATTATTCCTCCTATTTCTCCACCAATTGATGCTTTGATCATTAACATTGGACGTCGTTCTATTTTTGATCTTCCAACAGTAGCTCTTCTTGCATTACCTTTTGAATTTATTATCAACACTTCTGATCCAGTCTCTACTTCTGAAAGATAATTTGTTGTACCATCTGGAGAAAGTGTATAGCAATGTACTGCTCCTGCATTGACTCTAAATGGTCTTGGGGATGTAAATGAAGACCCCACTGATTCATTGTGTACTAGAAACAAAAAGTTTGATCTATTTCCAATTAACATTCCTTCTCCTTTATGGAGCATAGATGCTGTATCTACACATACTCTCTCCCCATCTCCTACTTCTTTAACCTCAATAATTTTTGCTGGCTTTAAATCAAAACTTCTAGTTCCCAAGTATACCATGGCCTCTCTGACCTCATTAATTGAGGCTGTGTTGAAAATTACTCCATCCACTCCTACTTCTAAGATCGAGAACATCTTTCTTACTTCTTCAGGTGTATTTGCTATGGCAAAAATTTTGGTATTGATCTTGTGAAGTTTTGCAATTATATTTTCAAGCGGAATGATCTTCCAATCTTTCACTTCAACTATCACAAAATCTAATCCTTTTTTCGCTACGGTTAGAATATTTTCAATATCTGTATTGGATAAAACTTTGAATTTTCTGCCTATTTTCTTCCCATTTGGTTTTACAGATCCTTCTTTTTCAATTACTACATATTTTGCAGCAGATGATGGATACACAGTTTCTAATTTTGTTTTTTTAATATCTACTCTCTTTGGATCAAGATATACCATTTTGATTCCTTCTTCTTGTAATTGAGAAAGAAATTTTGTTAACTGTGCTTGAGACACTTTGGGTGAAATTATTAATTCTCTAGTCTTACTCAATTTTTTTCATTGCTTCCTTTGCGGATTCATTTTTGAAAATTATTGATGCTAATGCTTCTACAATTTTTTCTGGTCTTTTATGTGCAAAAATGTTTCTTCCATATGTTACTCCTTTTGCTCCTGCTGTCATAGCATCTTCCGTCATTTGAAGAATATCTAAATCTGTTTTTGATTTTGGTCCACCTGCAATAACTATTGGCACCGGAGTACTTTTTACAATTTTTGCAAATGAATCTATGTCTCCTGTATACAGTGTTTTTACTATGTCTGCCCCACATTCTGCACCTATCCTTGCAACATGTCCTACAATTTCAGGATCATGTGGATCCTTGACGTTTTCCCCTCGTGGGTACATCATTGCCAATAATGGCATACCCCAAATGTGACATTGATTTGCTATATTTCCAAGTTGTTCTAGCATCTCTGGTTCTTCTTTTCCTCCTATGTTGATATGTAATGAAACCCCATCTGCCCCCATTCTGACTGCTTCTTCTACAGTACCTGTTAACATCTTACGATTAGGAGATAATGATAATGATGTACTACTTGAAAAATGAACCAAAACTCCAATTTTTGGTGGTTTTGGTAATGTTTTGAGAATTCCTTTGTTAATTATTACACTTGTAAGTCCATGTGTTTCACATTTGTAAATTATAGAAGCAGGGTCTATGAGACCTTCAATAGGTCCATTAGAAATACCATGATCCATTGGAATGCACAACATCTTTCCCTTTCTAAGAATTCGATTAAGTCGAATCTGATGACCCGATACCATGGCTGAAACTGGTTTTAGTACCCTACTTAAAAATAACGTGACTCTTTGAACTCATGATTATCTGATTTGTGCATGGAATGGTCTTTATGTTGAATTCTTTTTGCTATTTTTTTCTATCAAGGAATAAATAGAAATCATAGATGTTGTTGAACAAGTTAATTGAGCCAAACTACTGAACAAATTAATCAAAGTGCTATTGGAGATATTCTTGAAAACTCGTTACGTGGAAATAGACCCAGTCCTGCTGATTGTCTCCGATTATTAGAGTCTGATGACGTTCATCTTATGGGCTTAGTTTCTGGTTATCTTACAAGAAAACAATTTGGGAAAAAAGCTTCATTTGTAAATAACATAATTCTGAATTATACCAATGTCTGTATTACCGATTGTAAATTCTGTGCATTTTACAGATCCCCTGGTTCTGAAGATGCATACACCTTAACTCTTGATCAGATTGAATCAAGAATAAAGACTTCATGGGAGATGTTTAAGATAAGACAAGTTCTGATTCAAGGTGGACATAATCCAAATCTGAAAATTGAATATTATGAAAACGCCTTTAAAATGATCAGGCAAAAATTTCCAAACATTGGTGTACATGGACTATCTACTTCTGAAATTGACATGATTGCTAGAATTGAAAAAACATCTACAAAAGAAGTCTTATCAAGATTAAAAGATGCTGGATTACAATCTATTCCTGGTGCAGGAGCTGAAATTCTTGTTGATTCAGTAAAAGATGTAATCAGTCCAAAAAAAATATCTAGTGCGGATTGGATTAGAATAATGGAAGAAGCTCACACACTTGGACTTCCTGCATCTGCAACTATGATGTATGGACATGTAGAAAACAATAATGATGTTATGGATCACTTTTTTAAAATTGTAAAGTTGCAAGAAAAGACTAGGGGATTCATGGCATTTATCCCATGGAATTTTGAACCCAATAACACTTTGATGCAAAAAGAAAACTTGGTGCAATATGGTACGGGAGGAATCCAACTTTTAAAAATGATAGCAATATCTAGACTTGTTTTTGATGGGCTAATCTCACACATTCAATCTTCATGGCTTACAAATGGAGTTGGAATGGCACAACTTGCTCTTCAATATGGCGCTGATGATTTTGGAGGTACGTTGATTGGAGAAGAGGTGGTATCATGTACAGGTGCTCGCTCTACAGAACTAACTGGTAAACTCATTGTAGATGCAATTCATCAAATTGGTTATCAGGCAGAAGAGCGAGATAATTTTTACAATCCTACTGCTTTGTTATAGTCCATAACTAGACCATTTTGAATCTACTAAATTCTTTGTATTTGTATCGACTTTGACTTGCTGCTGAATTTCTCTTTGATACCCTTCTTCTCTTGTTTTTTGAGTGGCATCAATTCCTAACTTTGAACCTAAATTTACAAGTGGCGATGCTGGATCAAGTGTATCTGTAGGTGTATTGTTGATTATTATTGTATCTCGTGCAGCATCTGCCCTTGTTGTTATTGCCCATATCACATCATTAATGTCATGAACGTTAATGTCTTCATCAACTACGACAAACATTTTTGTTAGAGCAAGCTGCCCCATTCCCCATAATCCCATCATTACTTTTTTTGCTTGACCTGGATATCTTTTCTTGATAGAAATTATTGCAAAACCTTGGAACCAACCAGCAGCTGGCATGCTAAAGTCTACTACTTCTGGATGAAACATTTGTATCAATGGTAAAAATGATCGCTCTATGACTTTTCCAATATATGCATCTTCTAGAACTGGCTTACCTACAACTGTTGTAACATAAATTGGCTTTTTTCTTTTCATGATTCCTGTTAATGTAAAAGTTGGATACGGCTCAACTGGCGTGTAGTATCCTGTATGATCTCCAAATGGCCCCTCATCTCTAATATCGTATGGATCAACATATCCTTCTAGAATAATTTCAGCATTTGCAGGTACTTCCAAATCAATGGTTTTGCATTTGACCGTTTTAATTCCTTTTTTTCTTGTAATTCCTGCAAACAAATACTTGTCAAGCCCTTCTGGCACTGGGGCTATTGATGAGAACACTGTTGCAGGTTCACACCCTATAATTATCGCGGCTTGTATTTTTTCTCCTCTTTCTTTTGCAATCTCTCCATGATGTGCTCCACGCTTGTGTTTCTGCCAATGCATTAGTGCATGCGTGCTATCTAGAATTTGCATTCTGTAAACTCCTAAATTTCTTACTCCTGTTTCTGGATGTTTTGTTGCCACTAATCCTAATGTGATGAAACGTCCAGCATCATTTGGCCATGATTTTAAAATTGGCAAGTCATCAAATGATGCAGAATTTGATGTAACTTCAGTTACTGGACCGCTGTTTTCTAGTTTGGGAAATGATTCTGCCATTTTTGAAAGCTCTGGAAGTTTTTTAATTTTATTTAGAAATCCTGATGGCATGTCCATTTTTGTCATGTCTACAATTCTTTGCCCAATCTCTGTAAAATCTGTCATTTCAAGACCTATCTCTAATCTTTTCATTGAGCCAAATGCATTACCTAACACTGGCATATCATAATTTTTTATATTTTCAAAAAGTATTGCAGGACCTTTTGAATACATCTCTCTTCTTAGAATTTCTGCAATTTCTAAATTCGAATCTACTTCTGTTTTGACTCTCTTTAGTTCTCCTTTTTTTTCCAACTCTGTTACAAATTCATGAATGTCTTCAATTGGCACAATCTTCCTAAATATGGATCAAGTATAAGCTTAACTGGATTTGCATAAAGAAGATGATTTTAAAATAATTTTAACACATGCATTTTAATTCCCAGCATTAGGGAAATCTGTTATGGCTGAAGACAAATGTGTGGTATGCAAAGGAACTGGCACTATTGAGTTATTGGGATCTCAGTGTCCTTTTTGTAATGGAACCGGTGAGTCAAATAAACTCGCAAAGTCATATCTTGATTCTCATATCTGTCAATGTATTTTTCTTGATAGGAAACAATGCCCTTTATGTGGTAAACGATGTCATCATGACACTCCAAACAAACCAAAAATTTTACTTAGTCCTGAATAGAAATTTTATCCCATTGGTGGAAGCTCATTCTTTCTATCATGACCCCCAGAGCCAAATTTACAGTAAAAACATAATTCTGATTCCATGTACTTTAACTGCTCTATCTGAATGGCTCCTAGTTTTAATGCAATTTTTGTCAAAATTCTATATTTTAATGGCATAGCTGGAATTACTTCTTGTGTGTATACTCTGTAATGATCGGGGCAAAATTTTAGAGTTATTTTTGATGGTTCTTTCCCTTTCTGATTGACTTGTCTTGTAAAATTTATCTGCTCTCTGATGTATTCGTGTTTTGGACATGGGCAATCCTTTCCACCTGGATGTTTGTACGCTGGTGTATTTTTCCAATCAAATCCTGGATATTCTTTCTCAAAATCGTCCAATGATACAACTATGTTCTTTGTGCATATAA
>CALKVM010000046.1:0-10859 GCA_938049695.1 uncultured Candidatus Nitrosoarchaeum sp.
TAAAACATCGAAAATTAGGCTCAAAATCACTCTAGATAAATTTTTCAAACAAGACAAACCACACGAATGCAAATTCAAAATTTATAAAAAAAGTAATAGAATTCATATACAGATTCCATAGGTTCAATTTCTATAAGATGAGTAAAAATTTTTGGCATGATATAGAGTCAGGTACAGATATTCCAGAAATAATCAATGTAATAGTAGAGATTCCAAAGGGATCTATGAACAAATACGAATATGATAAAAAACACAACATGATAAAACTAGACAGAGTATTGTTTTCCCCGTTTCACTATCCAGGGGATTATGGTCTCATTCCTCAGACATTATCAGAAGACGGAGACCCACTTGATGCGCTAGTACTTGTAACGAATCCCACATATCCAGGAATACTAGTTGAGGCAAGACCAATTGGATTATTGCAAATGACAGATGATGGAAGTCCAGATGACAAAATTATTTGTGTTTCAATAAATGATCCTAGGTATCTACACACAGTAGACATTACAGGTATGGAGGATCATTATCGCTCAGAGATTGGGCATTTTTTCCAGGTGTACAAAGATTTGGAAGGAAAAAAAGTCGAAATTTTAGGATGGAAAGGATCTAAAGAAGCAAAAAAGATCATCGTGGAATCCATCAAGAGATACAAAGATACTTTGAAAAAATACTAGACATAATTATTGAATCAAACAAATACGTGAAAATTCAAAAGTCTATTTTTGTTTAGAACCTAATCCTCATCTAAAATTATCCAAGACAATCCTAGTATAGATTCTCAAGCAGGTGTGATTTCATTATTATTTGACATAATAATATAATTACAGAATTTACTTAAAACACTCACGTAGAAATGATTCATAGTAATCATCAGTATTCCCTAAATACTATTTTGTAAAACCATATTGTAATTGGAACTCTCACCAAGTAACTCTCGTTTTTGGTCTCAAGTTCCAGGTAAAAATTTCAAAAAGGTCACCTCAAAATTGTTTAATGTTTAGTGTAACACCATGCATTTTTTAATAGTTACAAAATAAGACAGTCATATGTCAGAGTACAAGCTTGACAAATGGAATCTAACAGAACTAGTAAAAGATCCAAAAAGTCCAGCATTTCAAAAACAGATTAGCGATTTAGAAGCACTGGCAAAAAAATTTGAAAAGATAAAATCAAAATTAGATCCTAAAATGTCATCAAAAAAATTTATGGGTATTTTACATGAAATTGAAGATATTTCTGAAAAAATGAGCAGGATTGGTGGATATGCATCATTATCATATTCTGCAGATACCCAATCAGATGAAGCCACATCACTCATGACAAGAATGTCAAAGTTAGGATCAGAAATTTCCAATAAAATTTTGTTTTTTGATTTGTGGTGGAAAACTCAAGTAGATGACAAAAATGCGAAAAGACTGATTAAAGATTCAGGAGAACTTTCAGAATATCTCAGTCACAAAAGACTATTTGCAAAATATGCACTTTCTGAACCTGAAGAAAAAATTATCAATACTTTGGATGTTACAGGAATTTCAGCACTAGTGAAGATATGCGACAAGATGACTAGTGCGTATGAGTATAAAATGAATGTTGGAGGTAAAACAAAAAAAATGACGCGTGAAGAAATTACAAATTACATAAGAAGCACAAATCCAAAAATTAGAGAAACAGCATACAAAACAATCCTAACAAAATATACAGAAAACAAGGGGGTGTTGGGAGAAATTTATCAAAATATTGTTTTGAATTGGAAAGATGAAGGAATTGAAATTCGAGGATACAAGTCTCCGATTTCAATGAGAAATATTGGAAATGACATAGATGATAAAACAATAGAATCGCTTCTTACAGTGTGTAGGAAAAATTCCCCAGTGTTTCAAAAGTTTTTCACACAAAAAGCAAAAATGCTAAAAATGAAAAAATTACGCAGGTATGACCTATATGCCCCAGCAGCATCCAACATAAAAGAAAAAAATTACCAATATGATAAATCAGTCAATCTTGTTTTTGAGTCACTCAAAAGATTTAGTCCAAAGTTAGAAGAATTTGCCAAAAAAGTATTCAATGAAAACCATGTAGACTCATCCATCAGGGTGGGAAAAAGAGACGGGGCATTTTGTAGCACATTAACTCCAAAGATCACACCATATGTTCTAGTCAACTTTACTGGAAAAACAAGAGATGTTTTCACATTGGCACATGAGTTGGGCCATGCAGTACATAGTCAAGCAGCACAAGATAGATCAATTCTGGTTCAAGATGCACCATTGCCATTAGCTGAGACAGCATCTACTTTTTCAGAATTGTTGTTGTATGATAATTTATCAGATAAAATAACAGACGATGAGAAAAAAATTATGCTTTCAGAAAAAATCGATGACCTATATGCAACAATTATGCGCCAAGCATTTTTCACTATTTTTGAAGTAGCAGCACATGAGCAAATTGGGAAAGGAACAACAGTTGATGAAATTTCAAAGACGTACATTCAAAATTTGAAAGAGCAATTTGGGAATTCTGTTGCTGTTTCAGAAGATTTTGCAGTAGAATGGAGTTGCATTCCTCATTTTTACCATACCCCGTTTTACTGTTATGCATATTCATTTGGAAATTTACTTGCATTGTCATTATTTCAAAGAT
Source organism: uncultured Candidatus Nitrosoarchaeum sp. (assembly GCA_938049695.1). Taxonomy (GTDB): domain Archaea; phylum Thermoproteota; class Nitrososphaeria; order Nitrososphaerales; family Nitrosopumilaceae; genus Nitrosarchaeum. The sequence goes on from CALKVM010000046.1 coordinate 2,644, forward strand.
ATAAAAAAGAAGGAAGTGATTTTGTTCCTTCATACATCAACATTCTTGCTGCAGGAGGGTCTAAAAAACCAGAAAAATTATTGGCAGAGCATGGTTTTGATATCAGTTCCCAGAAATTTTGGCAAGAAGGATTTGATTACATTGAGAGTCAAGTGAAGGCTCTTTCAGCATTAAACTAGAATTTTTGAAAAACACACTAGAAAAACACTCATCATATGGCTTTTCTTAAAACATCATTTATTGTTTTAGAATAACTATATGATTCACTAATTTGCTGAATCATTTTGGCTTGACGCTGTCTGAGTTTTTTATCAATGTCATCATCTATCATGATGGTTATTCTTTTTGACATCATTTCTTATTTTATGATTATAGTATTTAAATTCAAAGTATATTTTTTACTAGTGCTAATTTTTTCAAATCGATTCGTCTTGTATTCACTATTGATTTAGGACAATAACTCCCAGTCATTTTTACCACACTTGCATTGTATATTGTATGCTTTGATGTATTCTGTATATTCTAAATCTGTGCATGGTCCTTGATCAGGTATTATGGTCTTACTTTTACATACCCTGCATCTTGCAATGAAATCACTCAACTAGTCTGTTTAAATGAAATTATAAAAAAACCATTCTATGTGTTTTTGAAAATATAATAAAACGATTAGTCCATTACCATTGTAATTATCATTTTTTGATAAGGATTATTTTAAATTCAAAATCAAATACGGTGAAAATTTAATGTACTTGTCTGAAAATCTAATACGTGGCACCTAGAAATTTTTTTATATTTAAAGCAGATGGAAGTAAAGTCAAATTTAACGCAAACAAAATTTTGAGTACTTGTATGCGAGCAGGAGCGAGTAGAAAAACTGCACAAAGAATTTTGAAAAAAGTGAGTTTGGATGTTTACCGGGATATGGGAACCAGTGATATTTACAAATTGGTCTTACAAGCTATTTCAGAAGAAAAAGACAGAGGATTGCATCAAAGATATCAACTAAAGGAGGCAATTATGCGACTTGGTCCTTCAGGATTTGTTTTTGAAAATTACGTAGCAGATTTACTGAAATATTATGACTTGCAAGTGTCTGGAATTAGAGTGAATGTTAAAGGTAAATGTGCTTTGCATGAAATTGATCTGATTGGCATGTCTAATTCTAAACAATTTATGATAGAATGTAAGCATAATTCGTATCGCGGTACATATGTTGGACTTAAAGTAGCACTTTATACTCATGCGAGATTTTTAGATACGTCTCCTAGATTTTTTGGTGAAATTATTTTTTGCAATACTAAAATATCTGAAAATGCAAAAAAATATGCAAACTGTATTGGTCAGCAAGTTTTTTCTTGGAGATACCCATCAGACAAAAGCCTCGAAAAGATCATTGAGCAAAATAAACTGTATCCTATTACCATTCTGAATCTAACTTCAAAAGAATTAGACATCTTCTCAGGTATTGGTATGATGATTGCAAAAGATCTCCTTGAATATGATGAAATTAAATTATCCAAAAAGACAGGAATTCATACAAAAAGAATACAGAATTTACAAGTATTAATCAAAAAAATATTACAGTGATTATCTATTAAATATCCAAAAGATGATGCCTTTGGAAAAATTACTTTATTATAGTAACTGGAATTTTTGAAGTTTGAACAAGATAGCTGGAGACACTACCCAAGAAAAGACGTTTTAGTGTGCTTTTGCCTTTTGCGCCAATTACGATCATGTCATGTTTGTATTTTTTTGTGAATTGCTCTATATCATATGCTGGGTCATAACCATAAATTATTTTAGTTGTACATGATATGTTTTGATTTGTACATCTATCCTCAGCATCCTGGATAAATTTTTGCTCTTTTTTAGCCAAAGATATTTTGACTTTATCTTTTGAATGACCAATTGTATGAACAGGTGGAAGTATTGCAATATGAAGAATTGTTATTGATGAATTATTAGATCTAGCAAATTCAATTGCTTTTTCTAATCCTCTGACAGAATTAGGTGAACCATCTATAGGTACAAGAATTTTTCCCATTATGTTCTAATCTTAACACTAGAATTTATACTCGTATGTGAATTTTCACGATAAAAATAATTCAAGATGTTTTTGTTTTAATGACAAGATTGTAATTATCACTATTTTAGATATCGTTCATTTGTAATTATTACTTGAAAGAATCTTCAGGAATTACTTGAACAACCCTTAATTCACCAAGCAATTGCATTTGGCTTGCTCTATCATAATAATGGTAAACCCCTGGCTCTTTGGAAACGATTGTAATGGTATCATTTTCACCAGGATGCAAAAACTTTGTTTGAATGTTTAATCCATCTATGTACAACATATGTGGTAACTTTCCATGATTTACTACAGTAAGAACATATGCATAATTTCCGGATCTAGTGATCAGGGTGGGGTTATCTGCTTCTCCTGTTCCAAACACACCATCTACTCGCACATGCCCATTTTCTTCAAATGCTATAGTTTGTTTGATTTGCTCTGGCAAGTAAATTTGCACATGACGTACATTTCCTCCTCCAACAAATACCATCAAAATTGCGAAGGATACTATTCCAATTAAAATCACAGACATTACAAAAATATGATCAGATCTTGCCAAGTATTAGAGAAGTATCGAACAAGTATTTTGACTAACAGTAGATTATCTGTTTTGATAATCAATAATGAAATGCATTTCCAGGTGTATCCTAACGAGTTTTTTGGGAAAGTACCCATCTCAGATTTTCAAGGTTGATTTTTTAAAATTTTATAATAATATGGGGCTGGCAGTCCAACGCATGGACTGCCAGCTTGTTCCCCGAACGGTTTGAATTCGATGTCAATTTCAAGTTAAAAATTATTGGATTTAAATGTTTGAAATTATCCCCAGTCTAGTTTTTTTGATTTGATTTTTCTTGCAGAACCAGCCAGGATTCCAATCGTAATTCCAAGATTGTAAAGAAGATACAAAAAAACCTCAAAAGCACTGGGAGTCAAATCAGTGAATCTACTAAGACCAGTTAACAGCAAAATAAGAAAGCTAAAAAAGAAAACAAAGATTTTGGCAACACCGTGAATATGAGTAAATTTTAGCAGTACGAATGTCATAATGGTTACAGAAATTGCAAGTACTGCCAAAAACCCTGCATTCATTCCAAATACAAGAAAAATCAAAGATGCAAATTCTACAGGATTACTAGTTTGAAAGATATTAGAAATATTGATTTTCTCAGGAGAAGCAAAACGAGGTACACTCAAAATTGCATTTACAAGAAACAAGAAAAATAAAGACACTGAAACAGTTTTTACATGATTCTGCAGACGTGGGAATCGTAAAAGTATCGCTCTGCCCAAAACAATTCCTTGGAAAATTCCAATTCCAAATGCACTTAAAATTGCAATTACTGAAAATATTGGATCTTGAAAGACTTCAACTAAAAATGAAATTAATGCCATACTTGAAAAATCATCTCAATTACAATATTAGTTACTAGATACATGGTTTTGGCAAAATTAGCAAAATAATTTCATCGAATACAAAAATCTAAAAAACAGATGTATAAAACAAGAGTAAATTTAATAAATTCATCTCAGAAGAGGCAACCTATGCAAAAGTTCATGGTGTTATTTGGATTAATTTGGATACTAGTTTTTACAACAAATTATGCATATTCGCAAGAAATGAGTCTTGCCACATTTCAAGAGACAGCGCAAGTAATAATTGATAAAAACATATCCCAAAACGTAACAGCTTCAATTACTCTACAAAGTACAAATATACAAGAAATAAAAATTCCTGCCGAATTGGAACAAAAAATTAGAGAAAATAATAGGATAACAGCCATAGTTTTTACAAATCAGAATCAATGTGTTTTAGGCGTACTAGATGAATCATGTATTATCATAAATGTTGCAAGGGATACAGCAGACACAAATTTTCCAGCAATTCAAAACTCTACAAAAAAGATTGCAGCATTATTTATTGATGATCTAAATCAGACATTTGATACTAATGCAAAATTTCATTCCACATTTATTCAAACTAACGATGCGATGAGTAAAGCACTGGACACATCAGGATCAGTTTCAGGTAAAGGCACAATATCTGCAGTGTATACAATGCCTATGGAAGATACAGAATCCATGTATGAAAAAATCTCAGCATTATTACTCTCAAAAACCATTAGAGAGTCAGGAGGATTTTACGACATAGCAAAGAATCTATCCAAAGAAGAAAAATCAAAGATGACATTTTCAATTATACCATTAGAAAAGAAATCATTACTGCAATTGAAATTATCAGTAGATTATCCAAATATGGCTTCATCAGTTAATGAAGTTAGTCCATTAGAATTTCTGAAATCAGATGAATTGAAAAGATCAGATTACTTCTCAACAGGATTTTATCCATTAAATTCAATATTGCAAGTGGTGGTATTATCTCAAGAATCCACCAATATCTCATATGTGAGAGGAAGTATTGTTCCCAGTCAGATAGTAGATGGTGAAAAAATTCCAAAAGAAATTACAAAACAAGGATGGATTTTTGATCCGGAGCAGGGGAAAAGAGTTCAAGGAAAATATATTTTTGGTGAGAAGCAATCAATAAACAAAGATGAGTTAATTTTTTCATTGGGCGGTAGTGAGTTATTAGCACCCAAAAAAATTGAAACATATTTTGATGAATCAATTATTATTGTAATAATTATTACAGCAGTAGCAATTGCAGCAGCATTGTTTTATCTAAAAGGATATAAAAAAACAGACGAAACCAAACTATACAAGTAAAACAGCAGCTGCAAAGACAGTAGTCCACTTACCATCCTTATCGCCTTTTGCTGATTGAGTAATATTTTGTGTTTTGTAAATCTGACCAGAGATCGTCCATTGTTGTCTTTTTTCATTCCAGTCTTTATCAATATCAAATGGAATACCAAGGGATGATGCAAGCATTTGTGCTGCAATGTCTTCAGCATAGTCGCCTGATTGTTGTTCATTTTGTCCATACGATTCGTATTCTGAAAGATAGCCATATCGGTTGGTGTCTTTTGGTCGTGCGATACCAACTGAGGCAGAACATAATCTATGAGCCTCATTTGTTTGATTCTTTGAATAAATTGTAAATAAAATCTGTCCGGGCTGAATGAGTTTGAGACCCTCATTTCTGGAAATTAATTTTGCATTTGGTGGAAATATACTTGAAATTAAAACAAGATTAGTACCTGCAATTCCAGCATCTCTCAAGGCATATTCAAAACTCGTCAATCTATCTTCATGAACTCCTTTACCATTTGTGAGGAATAATTTTTTGGCGATTAAATCTAGCAATTCTTTCTTGTTGAAAGAGTTTAATTATTTATACTTTGATTGAAAATCTCAACAGATATTTTCAAAAAAAGATGCGATCGCCACACCATGTTTTTCCATGTGGAATCTCAAAGTATCTTTTTAATCACACCATTTTTGTCAATCATAATTGCAGATGCTATTTTTGAAAGACACGTGAGTGGTTTTTAGGACAAAAACAGAAGATATGATTCTTACACCAACAAATTGACTAATTTACAGCCATAATATAGAATCAACTCAAAAATTGGAAGTCATTTCCCATAAGCAATACTAGGGGTTTATCGTATCAAGTCAAATGAATATTTAATGAGTTAGATTTTTTTATAATGTATAACAGTATAGATTATGTTAGAAGATTTTTTCCAGTCAGAGATTTTCTTAATTGGATACTATGTCCTAACCGTAGGAGCGTCACTTCTTCTCATTAAAGAAACTAAAAAGAGAATCAAGGATCTAAAAATAGGAATTAGTTCAATAAAATATGCATCCATATCGTTTGGAATTTTATTTGCATACATTATTTTTGCACATGATTTTGTCGAAACAATACCCATTCTAAATTGGAGTTGGCTTGGATACAACATTGCTTTTGGTCCATTTGCAGATCAGGGATTTTGGGGCATAGTTCCTTTCATTCCATTATTAGTGTACATGTTTATTCACATCAACTATGTAGAGGAATTGTATTTTAGAAAATCAAAAAAGATGGTAGTGGCATGGGCATTTGTCCATATTGCAATGGGGGTAAAAGTACACATGGCAATATTGTTACTGCCGATTGGATTTTTGTTCAAATACATTTATGACAAAAATGGAATCAATCATGCATACGCAATGCATTTTGCAACAAACATACTAGTTGTTATCGCTCTTTTTCTTTCTTTTATCATTACTTAATTCGGGTTTCTGATTAAGAAAGATCCAACCAAAAAATGCACCCAGAGCTAAATTGATGACTCCCATAAATGTAATCATCAGTGTTCCTTGAGGCGGTGCAATATACAGACCAACGATAATTCCAACAATACCTGACACAAAAAACATCCCCATCAGGATTTTAAGTCGTAGTGGCTTGACGTATTTCATGGATGATTATTCACAGTTTCACAGTATTATAATCTGATAGGCAACAGGTATCAAATAAGAGAATACATATTTTTAAAAGATAAGATATAGCATAACGTAGGCATGTAATCGTACATTTTATGTACGATAAGGTGTACGATAGTATTTTTTTCGTGTCCAGATAGCATACACAAGTGAATATCACACGTGAATAGTGTTAGCACTTGTGTTAACTAGAGAATGATTTTGTGAATAAAGAATGTTAACACTTGTGTTAACTCACTGGTGGCAACTAGTGATAACTGATTTTGACACTTTTTTATGCGTGAATGTGTGGTGTTGTCACTACATATTCAGACACAAAAAGAAAAGACACCAGACTAAATTCACCAGTTATCAATAATTCAAAACCATATTGAATGATTATTTTCTATTACATGATACAATAGATTTCTAATTGATATTGATGATTAAATTAATCATAAGTAAACAATCTATCATCGGGTTCACGACCAAACATCATGACAGATGATTGTACTAAAAAAAGATAATTCCCCTTTAATACTGCAACCTTGGCATTTTGCTTACTGCATTTTTTTACAAACTTGACATCTTTAGTTACAATAGTCAAGTCTTTCTTTTTTGCATATTCCAATATTGCATCATCTTCCATTCCTGCAGGCAAGTCATAGTGATGCCCAACGCAAATAGATGTGTGTTTTTGATCAATTTCCGCCTTATTGGAGAAGTAATTTCCTGCACAATGTTCATCAAATAGCAAATTCATTCTATTGTGATTACCCATGTCTGCAGATAAAGATATGTTGAAAAGCAAAAAACCTCCCTTAGAAACTATTTTTATGACATTATCTAATTTGAATACGGTATGAAAATTGAAGTCAATGAGGGTTTATACTCAGATTTGGCAAAAGAACTAGACACTACTCCAGAAAATGTCATCAAGATATTTCTAGATCATGCCAAAAATTTACCTCATTCCGTACTTTCTAATGCAAATCAAAAAAATAGCTCACTTGATACTGCACTTGAGAACCTCATGGATAATGCAGAACCTGCATATCTTATGGGAGAAATAATCCAAGAAATTGTAGGTAAACGTGATTATTTTGTTGAAGATAGTGGTTATGACTTTGAAGCAGGTACTTTTTGGTTTCAAATTGATTTTTTGCAAGGGGATAAGGGAATTTTATCATCTGCTCATTTGCAATTTGGTAAAAATGCAGTAATTTTAGTACCTTTGAAAAAAACGAGATATTTTTGAAATAGAACAGTTTACAGATGATTATGAAAACAAATCTAATGATGAGCAAGTCCAAGAAGATCTAAATGCCTATTTGGTATTAATTGCAAAGGCTGAAAAACGAAATAATCGCAAATCAAAAATCCTATACATAGGTAATATTTTACTTGGTATTGGAATTTTGATCAGCTTTATATCGATATTTTGTTAAGGCATAATGTTTGGCAACAAAACGTAAGGCTTCAAAACGTAATGCAGTAGTAAAAAAGCGCACATCAAAATATGCAGGAACAGCACATAAGAAACGATAAACATATTTAGTTTTATCCTTCTCTCATAAATTATCCTAATTGAGTTCTAATAACAAAAAAAGAAACGTAATTCTGACTATGCAGGAACCTCATACGAAAGTGTTGGTATTGTGTCAGTAGATGAAAATCAAGATAATTAACATCATGTCCAGATACCGTATTTAGTAATCTTATTTTTCATAATATCTAATCTAAAGTCTTTTTTATCTATTGGTGA
>CALKVM010000047.1:0-10443 GCA_938049695.1 uncultured Candidatus Nitrosoarchaeum sp.
ATCCATTTAATCAAAATGATTCTCATGTAGAATTACCTCCATATATTCCAGAATTAGGTAAGTTAGAAAAAGATAAAGCGTATTCAAAGCATGAAGAAAGTAAACTTTTTGAAGCAGAAGAGTCAAAAGATTCTGAAAACGATCAAAAATAATTTTCTTAAATTACAAACAGTCTCACATATCAAGAAAATTTGAAATTAGTAGATTCTAAAGAACTGAATCTTTAGTCTTGAAAACACGATTGAAATAATCAGAGGGTTCATTTGGTTTTTCAATGTCGTTTGTAATTCCTGCAAGATTTTTTGCAAGATTCTTTTTGTATCCAATTTGCATCTGTCTCTGCATTTGAATTCTCTGTGCCTGTGGAGACCCTGCTCCATGCATTGATTCAGTAAGATATCCGACAGCGTTTCTTCCTAGTGTCATATTTTCAATTAGTCTAAGTACTCTCATTCTATTTTCAACATCAACTCCCTTACGACCCTTAAGATATTTTTTGAGCATTGGTCCTGCTACTGGATGTCTAAAGTCTTTCTCGGATGGCAGTGTTACTACCAATCCACCTGCAATGTCTTGTGCTAATCTACTGATTTCATATGGGAATCTAGTTACATTGTGTTTGCAAACTTGGGCAAGCATATCTTCATTAAGATATACACCTGATTTCATTTTGTGTCCTTGGTGCGATGATGCAATTCCTGCAGCAAAAATTGTCTCATTAAGATGAGTCATCTCAATGAGTTTATCTTTAATGTGAGATACGTTGGGTATTCCATTATAGTCAGCTATTGTAGCTGCTGCACCAATTAGAACATCACCTAATCCAGTTTTACATACATAGCTACGTCTATGATAACAAGTAAAGCGTTCAATTAACATTGATGCAAATTCGTATTCACCATACATGAATACTTTATCCCATGGAATGAATACTCTATCTAAAACCATTAAGGCTTCTTGTCCTCCATATTTTGCATTACCATCATCAATGGTTCCTTCCTCCATACTTCTGGTGTCACATGATTGTCGTCCATAGATGTAAGTTACACCTTTAGCATCTGCTGGAATTGCACCAACTACAGCCCAGTCTTTGTCATTTTCTGTTAATCGTACTGTAGGCATTAGGATAATCCAATGTGAATTTATACAACCAGTTTGATGTGCTTTAGCTCCTGAAACATAGATTCCTTTATCGTCTTTGGCAACTACTCTAGTAAACAAATCAGGATCATCTTGTTCTGCTGGTCCTTTACTTCGGTCTCCTTTTGGATCAGTCATGGCACCACCAATTACAAGATTTTCTTTTTGAACCATCTTTACAAATTCTAAAAATCGTTTATGATAATTGGTTTTGTGTTTCTCATCAATTTCAAATGTAGTAGAATGCAAAGCATTCAGTGCATCCATTCCAACACATCTTTGGAAACATGTCCCAGTGTTTTGTCCTAATTTTCTTTGCATTTTATTTTGTAAAACTAAATCTTGTGCACTTTCTGCAATATGTAAAAATCTGTTAACTTGTAATCCAGTAATTGATGAATGTGCAGAAGCGAGTTCTTCTTCTCGTACAGCCAAGTCATATGTCTCTGCTACTGCATTAATTGATGGTCTAATCATCGGGTGATCTACTGGTTCTTTTACTAGTTCTCCAAAAAGGTAAATTACGAGATCTCGACCTCTCAGACTTTGAATATAATCTTCGCCTGTTCTTATGGTCTTGAATTTCTCAACATTGGCCACATTAAGATTCACTCTAGGTTGTATAAATATTCTAAAACAGTATAAATAAAAATTTACGAATGAATTGCGATCAGAGTCCTATTCTAACATCAAGAATTTTGCATCCCTTACCTTTCTCCATTACTAAGACAGGGTTCATGTCAAGTTCCTTAATGTCCTTAAAGTCAGTAACTAATTGGGATAATCTCTGAATGCATTCAGAGAGTTTTGCAATATCAGATGGTTTTTCACCTCTGACTCCTTGAAGTATTTTTTGTGTTTTAATGGATGCGATCATGTCATCTGCTTCTTTATCAGTAACTGGTGCAAGTTTGAATGTAACGTCTTTGAGAACTTCAACGTATATTCCACCCATTCCAAGCATGATAACAGGTCCAAATCCAGACTCTAGTTTAGAACCTATAATCAATTCTTTACCACCTTTTACCATCTCAACAATAAGAACTCCCTTTATCTCGGCATTTTTGTTGTATTTTTTGGCATTTGCAATAATTATCTTGAATGCTTCTTTGATTTCGGAATCATTTGTTAGGTTTACTTTAACACCACCAGCATCGGATTTGTGAATAATTTGTGGTGATGCAATCTTCATCACTACAGGATAACCTATTTGTTTTGCAATCTTTATGGCATCTGCTTCTGTTTTTGCAAGTGCACTTTTTGGCAATGGCAATCCATATGCTTTTAGAACTTCTTGTCCTTCTTCTTCCAAAAGATTTGGTCGCTTTTCTTTTTTGACTTTATCAAAAATTTTCTTTGCTTTTAGTTTGTCAACTTTAAATTCAGTGATTTTTCCTTCTGGTGTTTTAATCCAATTTGAAAATTTAAGCATTGCAGCAAGTGCTCTAATTGCTCCTTCTGCATATGTATAATATGGGACATCACCTGCAGCTAGAATTTCCCTATTTGTAATTCCTTCATCTAATCCCATTAAACTTGCAAGCATTGTCTTTTTGTATTTTTTTGACATTGCAACAATCACTTGTGCTAATTTATCATAGTTCAAAGTTCCAGAAGGAGTACACATTGAAATTACAGAGCCCACATTAGGATGTGTCAAGACACGATCCAAAACATTACTGAATCTGTTAAAATCAGCATCACCTACAATGTCTACGGGATTACGCGAGCTTCCCCAAGGAGGTATTACAGCATCAATTTTTGGACGAATGCTATCAATATTTGCCATTTTAATTCCAAGTTTAGAACATGCATCAGTAGAGATGATTGCAGGTCCACCTGCATTTGATACAATTACAAGATCTCCACCTGAAGGAAGAGGTTGTTTTGAAAATGCAACTGCATAATCAAAGAGTTCTTCCATTGTATCAACACGGATTGCACCTGATTGTTTTAGCAAAGCATCATAGATTTCATCAGAGCCCATCAAAGCTCCAGTATGAGACATTGCAGCCTTTGCACCTTCAGGACTACGACCTGATTTGAGAACAATAACTGGTTTTTTGAGTTTTTTAGTAATATTTTTACAAACTTTGAGAAATTCCTGACCATCGCCCATATCTTCAAGATACATTACGATTACTTTGGTTTGATTGTGATTAGATAATATCTTGAGAATATCAACTTCGCTCATTGCAGCTTTGTTTCCCATACTAATTACTGCAGAGAATCCAATTCCTTGTGCACTAGCATCTTCAACTAGTGCTGCACATATTGCACCACTCTGAGATACAAGTGCAATTTCGCCAGACTTGGGAGTAACTTTAAGGAAAGTAGAATTCATCATCGTCTTTGGATCAAGATTCATCACACCAAGACAATTTGGACCAATGATTTGTATTTTGTATTTTTTAGCAATATCTTTTAGTGTCTGTTCTCTTTTTGCTCCTTCTTCATCTACTTCTTTAAAACCAGCAGTAATGATAATTACGCCTTTCACTTTTTTCTTTCCGCATTCTTCTAAAGCATCTGCAACGAAAACATTTTTGATTACAATTACTGCAAGATCAACAGGTTTTGGAATATCCAATACACTCTTGTAAGCTGTTTTGTAAAATACTGTTGGTCTTGTAGGACTAACAGGGAAAACTGTACCTTTGAAGCCATTCATAATATTTGATGTAATGGTTGCTCCAACACTACCTCGTTTGTCAGATGCGCCGATAATTGCTATAGATTTTGGTGAGAGAAAAACAGATTCGACCACGTTGATTTTGACTACGGATTTTGTATAATAAAGTTATTCATAGAAATTTCTGATCTCTGTTTTTTAGCTTCCTAACATCTTTCCTGCCAAATTTTCTTTTCGTGGAACCCACAAAAGAGTAATTTTAGAAAATTTTCCGATCAAAGTCCACGCCTCACGTGCAAGTTCTCGTAATTTTTCATTATTTATTGCAAATTCGTGATTTAACTGAGAGATAGTATTTTTTGAATCGCTAAAAATTGTAATCTCTTCAGTAAAATCTGTAAAGTTTTTCAATACTGCAATAATTGCCATGTATTCAGCCTGATTGTTTGTGATTTCGGGTTTTTTTTCATAAAAAGATTCACCTGTATCTTTTACAAAATAACCAAATCCTCCATTAGGACCACCAGATCCATCCACATACACGTTAATTCCCATCTTTATACAACCTCGTCATTTTTACACTCAGATTAATTACTACCAAGTAAATTATTGTAGATATAACTTGCGATGCAATAGAAGCGAGATAAGCATCGTATTGGAGGGTTAGAAAATAATATTGCAAGAACCATCTTACTATCGTGTAAACAACTTCAGCTATTCCAAGTGAGGTTATAATTTTAATTAGATCATGTTTTAATTTTGATTTATCAGTCTGGCCAGATTCAAGTAAATATTTTTTTCGATTGTCCAAATAATACAAACCACCAAATGTAGAAAAATAAATTATATAATCAACAAGTAGTGTGTAAGTAGTATTAAGATAATCTGCTTGCTCAGATAACATATGAGCTACAATTGCAGATACTATAATTGATGCTACAAAAGCAATAAGAATATTTTTGTTCAGCATAAAATATCCTCGATGTTTTTTCAACATAGAATTATTAATTTTTCACTACAATTAAACTAAGATTAGTCCAAAGTAATCTTCAAAAAGATCAATAATCCTGCAAGTTCTGCAATACCTACTCCTAACATGTATGGAAATATCTCATAGGAAAAAATTTGATCCATTGAAAAGTATGCAAATGCCCCAATAACATTATGAAGAAATAACATGCCTGCAACAACAATCATACCTAACGGAAGTTGTGCTCTTGTCTTTGCATACATTTTTCCAAAAATGTAAATCAAGACTCCAAGTACTATCATATTCACAATTGAAACAATAGACAACACTAGAGAGTTAGATTCCATTTAGAGAGAAGCAACTCCTGATCTTTTATTTACTTTTATCCAATTTTCCTTCAATTTCTTCAAGTGACTCCATATTTGCCTCCAAAAATGCAGATATAAAATACATAATACCGTATTTTTCTCCAATTTTTGTGATCATATTGTTTTTTTCAAGAACTTTGATGTGATGCTGAATAGCCTTATAATCAAGACTCAATTCTTTGGCTAGTTGATTTGTGTTAAGCGGTGTTTTCTTCAGTATAGATATAATTCGTAGACGATTTAATCCTCCTCTGGAGCCTGCAAAAAGAAACCACAAGAGTCTTTTTGAATCTGGATCATTTGCCATAAGTCATAAAATTCTTGTATGGCTCAATTAAAAGGCATTATGGGGTTTATTTTCTTGTCATGATTAGAAAGTATAAAAAACATAATCAAACAATTCATGTGAGATAGAAATGATGTTAAACTATGATGGTCCATTGTACAGACCTCCTTCAGAGGCAAGATCATTAATTTTTCAAGTTACATTGGGTTGTTCTTTTAACGAGTGTTCTTTTTGTGATATGTATAGATCAAAACAGTATTCAGAAAAACCGTGGGATGATGTAAAATTAGAAATTGATTTAATGGCAAAACAATTACCAGATACGAGAAAAATATTTTTGGCAGACGGTGATGCATTAAATCTTGATGCAGAATATATTGTAAAAATTGTAAAATATATTTATGAAAAGTTTCCAAGCCTTGAAAGAATTTCTTGTTATGCAATGCCTATGAATATTTTAAAGAAAAGCGAAGAAGAATTAAAGAAAATGCATGATGCTGGATTGGATATGCTTTATTTGGGAATTGAAAGTGGTTCAGATGTTGTTTTAAAAAAAGTAACAAAAGGTGCAATTGCAAAAACAATTATCAAATCAGTCAACAAGGCAAAAGATGCAGGCTACATCATGTCTTGTATGATAATTTTAGGATTGGGTGGGAGAACTTATTCTAAAGAACACATCAGAGGAACTGCAGAAGTAATTAGTACTTGTTCTCCTAATTATGTAGGAGCACTTACTCTCTATTTGGAAAATGGAATTAAACAAGAGTTTTTGGAAAAGTTTGGAGAGCCATTTATTCGAATTAATGATGATGAGTCTCTAGAAGAGATGTATGATTTAATCAAACAGATAGAAACTAAAGAAGAGATAATTTTCAGGGCAAATCATGGTTCAAATGCATATACAATCAAGGGTACATTTCCGCAAGACAAGCAAGAAATGTTGGATAAGATAGAATGGATGATGAAGCATCCAGAAATTATGCGTCCTGAGGGACTGCGAGGATTTTAAATCGAATTATTTTGGTTTAGATAAACTACTTTGAAAATAGATACAGAGTAATCACCAACAAAGATTCGGTTTGTCTTTCCATCATTTACATTTAGTACTCTGAATTTGTATTCATAATCACCATCTTCTTTTACATCGGTCTGAGCAAAGTGAACAGCCTGACCATCTTTGAAGACTTGAATTATTACAGGATAACCTTCAACGTGATTTGATATATTTCCTTCAACAAATCCCCATGGAAGTTTGTTTGTTGGAGAAGCATGAAATAGTACAGTTGTTTTTTCAATTCCAATTATTCCATTTATCGAAACATACTCAGTTTGCGGTTCATGAATATGATTATTGATTCGAATTTCACCTGAATGTGGATGAGCAAAGGCAAAAGTTGTAGAAAATGAAAAGGTGATGATTACTGCTAAAACACTTGCAAGGAAAATCTGCTTTCTATCCATGTAATGATCAGTTATAAAGTGTAATTTAAAAATATGTCAAATTAGAGATTTTCAATTATTATTCTCAAGGATTCAGGTAAATCAGGTATCTCAGTATGGCTTTCGTTGTTTTGCAATATTTCTGACCCTATTCTTCGTACTCTTTGAGTTCCAATTAATGTATCAATATTTCTTTGAATGTCTTTTTCTGATAAAATTGTCTTTAATTTTTCAATTACAGTTTCTTCATTTTCATATTTTTTAATTGCGTATTGCACAAGGATCATTTTTTCATTTGTAGAATAATCAGTCATTTGAAAATACCATCACATCTAGAGTAAAAAACATTCGTGAATCAGGATAATTTCTTTTCAAGATCTTCTTTTTTAGGAATACCTGTAAATTCTAATTTTCCATCAATTACCAATCCAGGAGCTGTAAATATTGGATATTTTTCCAAATATTCTGGTTTTTCAGTGACATCAATCAAATCATATCTTATGCCTAGTTGGTCCAACAACTTCTCAAGAACAGTGCAGTTTGAGCATCCAGGGGTGGTAAGAACTTGTACTTTCATGACTCTGTAAACTGATCAGGGTTTTGCTCAAAAGCCCATCTGCAACTTGCACAGCAAAATCGGTATTGTTTTCCTTTGTGTTCTAATAAATCTCCTTTTTCTCCAACATCCATGCCACAAACTGGATCCTTCATAGTATCATTGCCTTCTTTTGATTAATGATACACCATATAATTGGGAATAGAATTAATCCTAAAAATATCACTGGAACAATCTCATTTGGTATTTCAAAATTATATGGGTTTTGATGAATGTGTTGTCCTATGTGAAATTCAATAGGTAGTCCTGTCATAGATATTAGATTATTCCAACCAAGATGCACTATTGTGCCTTCATACCAAACATGTCCTCCCGGAATGCCATTAATTATTAAAAATGCACCAATCATAACAAGCATCCATCCTGTAATCTTTTCAACTTTGATTCTATTTGTTGTTAATCCTCTAGTTGCATTTACTCCAAGCACAGCAAGCAGTGAAAATAGAATCAAAGGTATTGCTCTGCCAACACCATGCACAAAACCTAATGATGAGCCAATCTCCAAACTCCCAGTCCCTGCAATGTAAATCAAAAGCCAATAAAACATTGGATTTGGACATCCAACTCCGGCATTACCAAGTAAAATACCCATCAGATATGACTTTACATATTCTCCTCTGTTTTGAATAAATTTTGGTGTCTTGGAATACGTGGGCATTTTGAATGTAATCAACTTTAGTTGAGATAAACCAAAAACAAATCCTGCAATTCCAGCTATCAAAAACATTATTGTTGAGAACTGATCAAGTGATGTAGTTTTTCCAATGACTCCAACACCCAATCCGTACAAAGTTATGGTTGTAATTAATCCTGCACCAAATAATATGGCCATACTCAAACCCTTTTTGTATCCTTTTCCCATGCTTAATGGAATTATAATGAATACTAGTGGAAGTGTACAGGGTAAAATAATCATTGAGAGTCCTGCCACATAAGCAATGATTAACCAAGACGAATACGAAAATTCATTTCCAGCTTTTACAGAAAGATCACTAGTTAACGAAAAAATTATCCCAAGAAAAATAAATGAAAATAAGACAAATACCAGAATGACACCAGATTTTTTGACAAGTACAGAATTTGACATATCTTGAGTTGTTTTTCCAGATATTTAATCAAAGTATTTTGAGGCTAGAAATGGGCCCACAGGTTCTCTCACTATCAGTCAGTACGAGTCCAAGGAATTTTGTGAGTAAAAGTTGACAAAATGTGCAGTAAGCTTATCGGAGTAGCTACAAACTCCTTCTATTTTTTTCTTTTAAGATATAGAGTTTTTAGATTTAGAAATTCAGAATTATTATATTGTTTAGTGTCAATAATTCGTGTGTCTTATTACTGATGATGTGATGATGGATCAAGTAAATTTGCCATTGTTTTTTGAGCCCTTTCAGATTCAAAAGCCATTTTTTTCTGAATTTCAGGATCATCTAGTTTGTTCATTCTTTCAGAATATGCAATTGTTTTGGACGGAGCAAAGTCATCAAAAGATTTTAAACATACAGGGCAAAATTCAAGGAGCGATGCGATAGCATAATCAGCTTGATCATTTTGATATTTTGCAAAGTCTGAATGTGTTCTAGTCATTACCATCACCGGGGCATCCTGTATTTTGTCAGGTAGAACATAATCCATAATCCATGTATCATACTTGAATGACCATGAATTACCAAATTCATCAACTGTGATATTCTTTCCAGTTTCAGTCAAATGATAGATGTGACCTTGATTAATTCCATCATACTCTTTTGGAGGGTTTAGTGATTCGCCAACTATCTCAATTCCGTGATTGTAATAATTTTGCCATGCGTTTCTCTTTTCATCCCAGACGTTTGTTGCAACTATATCAAAGTCTAGTGGCGCCCTAAATGTATGATAAATTACTAGTAGCAGACATTGGTCATTTGATGATTCCTGACATGATATTGTATTTGATGATATGGTGACGTTTTGCAATACATTGTTTGGATCAACTAGTGTGATAGTTTCTTTATCATCCCATGTTTTGTTCCATTCTATTCTTGCCTTGCTGTCAGATAGTATCAGGCCTTTTGCTAGACCAAATGCAAAGTCAAAGTGTCGTATTTTGTCATGTCCTGAATTTTCATAAATTTTAAACTCGGCAGTATTGTTGTATCCAATGTTTGTAGTGATTAGTGGGTATGGGGTATAGTATAACTCGACGTTTACGGGTTTGCCATTGTATGTGAATCCGTCAGTGATTAATCTTTTAGAGTTTGCATCTAGTCCTAATGTAGGTGATGTAGCATCACTGTTGCCACCGCCACCTTCTATTGCGGGTGGTGGGGAAAATGTGTTTAGTATGATCATTTGGACGCCGTTGTCAGCTTCTGATGTAACTATGGTGTAGGTGCTGCCACTAATCGTAAAAATAGACAGATTACGTGCACCGTCAAGCATCGTAAACCCATTTGCTCCGTCAGTTTCTGCATCGGTTGCTGTAATGTTTGTTGGATCTGTAATGTTGATGATTTGGACACCGTCGTCAGTATCTGATGCAACTATGGCGTAGGTGCTGGAACCAATTGTAACAGTTTCCACACCATATGCACCGTCAAGCTCCGTAAATGTTGCTCCGTCAGTTTCTGCATCGGTTGCTGTAATGTTTGTTGGATCTGTAATGTTGATGATTTGGACACCGTCGTCAGCTTCTGATGCAACTATGGCGTAGGTGCTAGAACCAATCGTAAAAACAGACACATAACGTGCACCGTCAAGCTCCGCAAACGAATTTGTTCCGTCAGTTTCTGCATCGGTTGCTGTAATGGCTGCAGGATCAGATATGTTGATGATTTGGACACCGTCGTCAACTGCTGATGCAACTATGGCGTAGGTGCTAGAACCAATCGTAAAAGTGTCCACACCGGATGCACCGTCAAGCTCCGCAAACGAATTTGTTCCGTCAGTTTCTGCATCGGTTGCTGTAATGGCTGCAGGATCAGATATGTTGATGATTTGGACACCGTCGTC
>CALKVM010000048.1:0-10226 GCA_938049695.1 uncultured Candidatus Nitrosoarchaeum sp.
GAATATTTCAATTACAATGCCATCTACACCAGGTACACATACTATTTCTGCATCAGATGGTATCAATACAGCATTTAGCACATTTTACATTATTCCATAATCCAAGTTTTCTTTAGATGAATCCAATTCATTTTGAACAATATGCTATATTTTGATATCTAGACTTAAAATAAAAGTCAAACTTACTCATAATTATGAAATCAATAAATTTTGTAGTTCTGGGAAAACAAGACATTGCAGCAGAATTTGGTAAAAAAGGAACTGTAACTGATCTTTCACTTTATGATCGAAAAGAATCAGACATTATCAAAACATGGGTAACCCCTAGCGGCTTTCCTGACAAAATCCAACCTCTTTTGCAGGCAATCAATCTTGCAGAATATGTAATATTTCATGTTGATAAACTGGATAAATTTACTGGAGAGCAAATCATTGCACTTGATACCCTCAAAAAAGACAAAGGAATTTTATCTCATACTTTTGATGTTGATGAATCAAAATTAAATTCCATGATAAAGGGAACAGTTGTTGAAAAATATCTCAAAGTAGATCAAGACAAACTCAAAGAAGAAATGGATAAAATCCAACCAATCTCAAATAATGATTCACCTAAACTGGTAATTGATCACTGCTTTGATGTCAAAGGTGTCGGGACTGTGATTCTTGGCAAAGTGACATGCGGAAAAATCAAACAATATGACAATCTCAAATTGTATCCTGCAGGAATAGACGTAATGATAAAGTCAATTCAAATGCATGATGATCCTGTTGAGGAATCAATCTGCCCTGCAAGAGTTGGCTTGGCAGTAAAGGGTGCAAAACCTGATGAGGTTGGACGGGGTGATATTATTGCTCAAGCAGGTACAGTTGATGTAAAATCTGAAATTGAGCTTGATTTTACAAAGAGCCCATTTTATAAAACTGACATTGCTCAAAATCAAGGATGTCTTGTAAGTGTCGGTCTGCAAATAAAGGCTGCAAAATTCTCATCTATCACACCGCTAAAACTAACATTTGAAAAACCCATAGTTTGTAATTCTGGTGATATTGCAGTAATTCTAAAACCTGAATCAACTAGCATTAGAATTCTGGGTAGTGGTCCAATTAAATAACTCATTTTCAAATTCTCATATCTATGTGTTATAATCCCACTTTCACATAAAATTAGAAAACCTTAAGTTTCTAGTAGTCTTTTTTGTGTAATGGGATTTTTTGGATTGTCTGGCAAAGAACCAAATTCATCAAATGACAATTTAGAAAAATCTCTGATTGGAATTTTGGTTAAAGATATAATGTCAAAACAGTTGATAACTGCACCATCCTCCACAACTATCTATCACATATCTAAAATGATGGAGCAAGGAATAGGTGCTGTTTTGGTGAAAAAAGACTCTGTCACTATAGGAATTATTACTGATAGGGATTTTGCAATTAAAGTTGCAGCAAACAAGTATCCTCTGGATACCCCAGTTGAAAAAATTGCATCTATTCCATTACAAACAATTGGCTCAAATGAATCGATCTTGAATGCAGCCAAGCAGATGACATCTAAAAAAATTCGTAAGCTCGTTGTAGTTGAAGATAATGTGGTAATTGGAATAATTACCTCAAGTGATCTAGTCCATCAATTTTCCAAGATTAACAAATAGACTGATTTAATTAAATCAAAATTTATCATATTTTATGCGCGGATTAATGATGGGAAGGTTTCAGCCATTCCATTTGGGACATTTGGATTTGGTAAAACAAATTCTTGAGCAATGCGATGAGGTAATTATTGCAATAACTAGTTCTCAATTCAATTATTTGGAAAAAGATCCATTTACAGCTGGAGAAAGAATTGAAATGATACATGACTCATTAAAAGAATCTGACATTGATTTATCCCGATGTTTTATTATATCCATTGAAAACCAATTCAATATTGCAACATGGGCATCTTATCTTAAAGCGACACTGCCTCATTTTGATAAAGTGTATAGCGGAAATGAATATGTCAAAATGTTATTGGTAGATTCAGCAATTAACGTGGTATCGCCAAAATTTCTAGACAGAGCACAATACAATGCAACTCGTATTAGACTAATGATAATCCCTGGTGATGATTGGCACAGTCTTGTTCCAAACGCGGTTGTTAAATTTTTACAAAAAATTAACGCCAAAAAAAGACTGGATGTAATATCCAAATCTGATACAAAACCCACTGAGCATTAATGAAACCAATACGTGCTTGTCCAATTTGTCCAAACTGTGGCTCAAAGAGATTTGAACGACTACCTGGTGATATAGTCAGGGTAAAATGTCGTGGTTGCAATAAAATAATTAATCTTTAAAATTCTATAGTTTGATTTAGTTAATATTTGCAATATTTTGAGTAATACCATATGGCAAAAACATGGAAAGATAAGGACATTAGTTTAGATCCGCTAAAAAATCAAACCATCGCTGTAATTGGTTATGGCATTCAAGGTGATGCACAAGCCAATAACATGAAAGATTCCGGCCTTAACGTTATTGTGGGTCTAAAAAAAGGTGGACCGAGCTGGAAAAAAGCAGAATCTGATGGTCATACAGTAATGGCTGTATCTGATGCATGCAAAAAAGCCGATATTATTCACGTTTTACTTCCTGATATGATCCAATCTCAAGTGTACAAAGATGAAATTGGACCAAATCTCTCTGAAGGAAAGGCATTGTCATTTTCACATGCAGCTGCAATTCATTGGAAATGGATTGATGCTCCAGATAATGTTGATATTATTATGGTCGCCCCAAAAGGACCAGGATCCAAGGTAAGAGAAACATATCTTGAAAACTTTGGAACTCCATCCATTGTTGCCGTACATCAAGACTTTACTGGAAAAGCTTGGGATAGAACACTGGGAATTGCAAAAGCAATTGGCAGTGCACGTGCCGGATTAATTCAGACAACTTTTCAAGAAGAAGTTGAAACCGATTGGTTTGGCGAGCAAGCTGATCTTTGTGGAGGATCTGCATCCATGGTAAAGGCTGCATTTGAGACACTTGTAGAAGCTGGATATCAACCAGAAATTGCATACTTTGAGGTTCTACACGAACTAAAACTAATTGTAGATTTAATTCAAAGATATGGAATCAATGGAATGTGGAGACGTGTTAGTGAAACTGCAAGATATGGTGGTTTAACTCGTGGTCCAATGGTAATGACTAGTGACACCAAAGATAACATGAAAAAAGTTCTAAAAATGATACAAGATGGAACTTTCAACAAAGAATGGATTAGTGAATATCAGAAAAATGGCAAAGATGCATTTGATAAATACATGAAAGAAACAGACGCACATCAAATTGAAAAAGTCGGCAAGCAAATGCGAAAGATGATGTGGCCTGATTCTACAGAATAATTTATTATATTTTTCTTAATTTTGAAACGCCAATTGTAATGTGATCAATTATATCTTTTAGTGGAGTACCTGGACCAAACACTTCATCCACTCCTGATTTTTTGAGATCCTTTTTATCTTCTTCAGGTATGACTCCTCCTCCAACCACTAGTACGTCTTTGATTCCTTTTTTGTTTAGTGCTTGCACTACTCTTGGAAACAATGTGCCATGTGCACCATTAAGTAAACTCATTGCAATTACATCTACATCTTCATCTTCTGCAATCTGTGCAACTCTATCTGGAGTAGCAAAAAGACCAGAGTAAATTACCTCCATTCCTGCATCTCTAAATGCCCTGCACAATACTAGTGCGCCTCTATCGTGACCATCCAAGCCCAATTTTGCCACAAGAATTTTGACCGGCCTGGAATCTGTCTTTTGTTTCATGTTTAGTGCTTGTTATTCATTATTTTAAAGCCTTTATTTGATTTTCGTCTCTGCGAAACAATATCTCTTGAAATACCCTAATTGAATCAAAACAAATTAAAAAATGTTCAAGATGAAAATAAAATGAGAATTATTTGAAGGATTTTGCAATACAATCATTGATTACTTTTGAAAAACTCACTGATTCTGCAGATTCCTTGATTTGTTTTGCTTGAAGACTACGGAGTTTTTTGATGACTTCCTCATCTAGCATTATTGTAATTCTCTGATTCATAATGGTGATGTGTAAAAATTATATTTATACCTAAGGCTAATGTTCACTTTCCGTTTTTTTTATTATTCGAAATTTACATAAAGCGCTAGAAAAGTACATTTGTTGTGAAGGTAATCCCTGTAAATTATACGCTTGAATTTGAGCCTATTTTCAAAAATTTTACCTTTAATGGAAAAGAGATCATCACTGTAGAGTGCAAAGAACTTGTAAATTCAATTACTTTGCACTGCGCTGAGCTTAAAATAAGTTCATGCCATGTTAGACACAATGGAATCTATGAAAAGGCAGTTACCAAAATTAATGTAAAAAAAGAAGAACTGACAATTATCATTAAAAACAAAATCAAAGGTAAGGCTTTTGTTGAAATTGAATTCACTGGAGAATTAAATGATCGTTTACTTGGGTTTTACAGAAGTCAATACACACAAAATGGCAAGACAAAATATCTCGCAACATCTCAATTTGAGGCAGCTGATGCAAGAAGGGCATTTCCATGCTGGGATGAGCCAGAAGCCAAGGCGACATTTGATATTTCCATAATTGCAGAAAAAAAGTTCACTGCAATCTCTAACATGCCAGTTGCATCAAAAAAGAGGATGAAAAATAAAACTCTATACAAATTTACAAAAACTCCTGTAATGTCTACATATCTTGTCTATCTTGGTGTGGGTGAGTTTGAATATCTTACAGGTAAGATTGGCAAAATTCAAGTTCGTGTAATTACAACAAAGGGAAATAAATCAAAAGGCAAGTACTCCCTTGAACTTGGAAAGAAACTACTTTTATCATATGAAAAATATTTTGGAATAAAATACCCCTTGCCTAAATTGGATTTAATAGCAATTCCAGATTTTGCTGCAGGGGCAATGGAAAACTGGGGTGCAATAACATTTAGAGAAACAATTCTTCTTTATGACCCAAAGACATCTTCAACTAGAACAAAGCAATACATCGCTGAAGTAATCTCTCATGAGATTGCACATCAGTGGTTTGGAAATCTTGTTACCATGAAATGGTGGAATGATTTGTGGCTAAATGAGAGCTTTGCAACATTTATGGCAACAAAGTTCGTTGACAAGTTCTACCCTGAATGGGACTTGTGGAATCAATTTCTTGAAGATACGATGAACACTGCAATGGGTCTTGATTCGTTGAAAAACACACATCCTATTGATGTCAAAGTAAATTCAACATCTGAAATCCGAGAAATCTTTGATGCAATATCTTATGATAAAGGAGGATGTGTTTTAAGAATGTTAGAGCACTATGTTGGTGAATCAAATTTCCAAAAAGGATTAAAGCAATATCTCTCTGATTTCAAATACAAAAATGCCGAAGGTCAAGATCTTTGGGACACGATAGGCAAGATTTCCAAAATGCCTGTCCGCGCAATGGTTTTGACATGGTTAACACAACCTGGATTTCCAGTAATAGAGATTGAAAAACAAGATTCTACATTACATCTAAAGCAAAGACGATACATGATGGAATCTGATAAAAAATCAAATAGCGGGTTATGGTTTATCCCTCTTTCTGTTGGAGTAAAAGATGAGTTATTCCAAAAACTTTTTACAAAAAAATCAATGTCTGTAAAATTACCTAAAGACAATATTGGTTTTGTAGCAAATTTTGGAAGAAAAGGATTCTATCGTGTAAAATACGATGAATCCACTTTATTGGATCTTAAAATGCTTGTAGACCAAAAACAAATTCCACCAATTGATAGATGGGCAATTCAAAATGATCTGTTTTCATTATGTGTATCTGGTGATGAGACTGTTCGTAACTATCTTGATTTTTCTGATGCATACTATGATGAAGATAGTTATTTGGCATCTGTAAATGTCGCACACAACTTGGCTTCATTGTATTTTAGAGCATTTAATGAAGAATTCTCTGCAGAAATTCATAATTATGCCATTAATTATCTAAAGAAAATTTTGTATGACTTGGGATGGAGCCCTAAAAAAACAGACAAACACACTGATGCTCTAATGAGAGGATTTGCGATTTCTACACTGGGTAAATTAGATGATGATGAAGTTACAATTGAATCTGAAAACAGATACAAACAATTCTTAAAAAATCCTAGTTCATTGCCTCCTGACTTGGTTGAACCTGTTTGCTCTGTAATGGCATGGAATGGAAATTCCAAAACCCATGAAGAATTGACCAAACTTTACAGAAATGCAAAAACCATGGAAGAAAAACTCCGATTCCTTGGAGCAATGTGTAGTTTCAAAGATGAAAAACTATTGTTAAAATCATTGAATTTCTCACAAACTTTAGAGGTTCGCTCTCAAAATATGCAGTTACCAATCATGAAAGTAGCAGCAAATCCATATGGTAAAAAAATTCTATGGCCTTGGCTTAAGACAAACTGGCCAAAACTTAGCAAGAAAGTCGGTCGTGGTAATCCCCTGTTTAATAGAATTGTTGCAAGCATCTCTTCTATTGCAGATGACTCTATGGAAAAAGAGATTCGTCAATTTTTCAAAAAGAATCCTACACCTGGTACTGAAAGGACGCAAGAGCAAACTCTTGAACGAATTAGAATTAATTCCAAATTCTTGCGTAGGATGAGAAAAGAGTTTATCACATAACACTCATGGCAAAAAAAATATTTCCTATAATTTCTATTGTTGTAATTACTGCATTGGGATTGTTTTTTATTTTTGATTCTGATTCAAACAAAGATGTCTTAAAATCTACATTTGAAATTGATGCAATCTATTATGATGCAGGATATGTTAAGATTTCATATCTGGATAAAACAACAAAAACTAATCATGTTGTACTGGAAATTTTGGGAATGGATGAATCTTTTCAAAAAACTTTGTCTGGCTCTGAATTTATAGAAACCATCCAATTTCCTGTTACTCCAAAATATGGGTGGAAAGTTCATCCTGTGACATTTCTAATAGACCATGAAGAACTTGGAAAAATTTCCCTAAAAACTGAAATCCACCCATATGGTGAGCCTGCACCGCCAATTATTTACGGTAATCCTTAGATCACACACAAGATTTTATTGCAGCTACAAAAAATTATCTTGTATTGGATATTTCTGATTTAAAAAAAGGCAAAAGGGGAACAATTGCCAAAGCTATCAGTATAGTTGAAAATGATCCAATCGAGGCAAGAAAACTAATCAAAAAAATATTCAAAGAAACTGGAAATGCATCGATAATTGGAATTACAGGACCTGCAGGTGCTGGTAAAAGTTCACTAATCAACAAAACATCTGTAATGTTAAAAAAACTTCATACAAAACCAGCTGTTCTTGCAATTGATCCTACTAGTCATGTGACGGGTGGAGCAATATTAGGTGATAGAGTTAGAATGACCGAGTCTACTGATTCTGGAACTTATATTCGTAGTATTGCATCAAGAGGTTCTACTGGTGCTATTTCTAGATCATTGAGAAACAGTATTAGAATTTTAGAATATGCTGGATTCAACCCAATAATTATTGAAAGTGTTGGTGCAGGTCAAACAGAAGTGGAGATTTCAAATATTGCAGATATTACCGTAGTTGTTTTTAATCCTAATACTGGTGATAGCATACAAACCATAAAGGCAGGATTGACTGAAATTGGAGATATCTATCTTGTTAACAAAAGTGATCTTGATGGAGCCAATCAACTCTTTGATGCAGTTCGTGACTATATCGGTTCATCTGAGAAAAATCCTGTAATTTTAAAGACGTCTGTTAAGAAAAACTCTGGAATATCTGAATTTGCCAGGACCCTAAAAGAAATGATGGTTATAAAAAATAAGACCAAGCAAGAAAAGGATACGGCTAGACTCGAAACTGAATTAAAAGATATCATTTTAAATAATATGAGTGAAAAGATTGAAGCAATGCTTGATTCTGATAAAACATTTTCCAAATATCTTAAAAAAATTCAATCAAAAGAAATGGATCCTTTTGAGGCTGCAGATAAAATTACAAAATCTTTGACAAAGTGAAAAATATGGTAAAAAAACAAAATACAAAAAAAGAACCTGCAAAACAATACGTGACTGATTCTAATTTTCCAGTAAAGAGAATTTACCAGAGATCCTCAAAGAAATATCTCAAAGAAGATTCAGGAGTGTACCCATTTACACGTGGAATTCATCCTGAAATGTTTCGTGAAAGATTTTGGACCATGAGACAATATTCTGGTTTTGGCGATGCAAAATTAACAAATGAGCGATTCAAGTTCATGCTTGAAAAGGGTCAAACAGGTCTCAGTATGGCATTTGATCTTCCAACTCAAATAGGATATGATCCTGATTCAACACAAGCAGAAGGCGAAGTAGGAAAAGTCGGTGTATCAATTGCATCTGTTAAAGACATGATGATTGCCTTTGACGGAATTCCTTTGGGAAAAGTTAGCTCTTCTATGACCATTAATTCCACTGCATCAACATTGCTTGCATACTATATTGTGGTAGGTGAGTCACAAGGATTCCCAAGTACTGAATTAAGAGGTACCACACAAAATGATATCCTCAAAGAGTATATTGCAAGAAACACATACATCTATCCTCCAAAACCATCTATGAGATTAATTGGAGATATGATTGGATATTGTGCTGAAAAAGTTCCACAATGGTATCCAGTTTCAATTTCTGGTTATCATATGAGAGAAGCTGGATGCACTGCAACACAAGAAATTGCATTCACTCTTGCAAATGCTATTGCATATATTCAAACATGCATTGACCGGGGCTTGAAAATAGATGATTTTGCACCACGACTTTCATTTTTCTTTTGTTGTACAATTGAATTTTTTGAAGAAGTTGCAAAGTTTAGAGTTGCAAGAAAAGTCTATGCTAAAATTCTCAAAGAAAAATTCCATGCAAAAGATCCTCGTTCATTACAATTAAAATTCCACACACAAACAAGTGGGGAATCTCTAACTGCACAACAGTCTGATAATAACATTGTACGTGTTGCCATACAAACAATGGCTGCAGTAATGGGCGGAACTCAGTCACTTCACACAAATTCCAGAGATGAGGCATTGGCTTTACCTACTCAGGAATCTGCAAAAATTGCTCTTAGAACACAACAAATTGTAGCGCATGAAAGTGGAGTGACTAAAACTTCAGACCCTATGGCTGGTTCTTACTATCTTGAGGAACTATGTGATCAAATTGAAGAGAATGTTTGGAAATATCTAAAACAAATTGAAAAAATGGGCGGATCCATCAAGGCAATTGAAAAAGGATTTTTCCAATCTGAAATTCATCAGAATGCATATCGCCTAAAGAAAGAGACGGATGCTGGAGATAGAGTCATAGTTGGCGTAAACAAGTACTCTGAAGTCGAAGGAAAATCTCCTGAACTATTAAGGATTGATGGCAGAATTGAAATCCAGCAAAAGAAAGCACTCAAAGAACTAAGAGCATCAAGGGATAATAAAAAACTTGAAAAAGCATTATCTGCAATGAAGAGCGCAGCTGACACTGATGAGAATCTAATGCCATACATCATTGCATCTGCAAAAGCATATGCAACTACTGGTGAAATCAGCAATACATTCAGAGAAGTATTTGGTGAATATCGTCCCAAAGAGGTCTTTTAGATGAAAATTGATCATATTGCAATTGCAGTAATTGATGTAGAGGAATCTGCCAAAGTTTACCAAGAAGCATTGGGTGTCCATAGTGTTGAATTTGAAACAGTTGAATCAGAAGGCGTCAAAATTGCAATTATTCATCTTGAAAATGGAAGAATTGAATTGATGCAGCCAACAAATGATGCTAGTCCAATTAAAAAATTCCTTGATAAAAAAGGACCTGGTCTTCATCACATGGCTTTGGAAACTAATAACATTGAAAGTGAGGTTTCAAGAATGGAAGGGTGTGGGATTCAGTTTCTAGGAAAAATTAGACCTGGTTCTGCTGGCACCAAAGTTACGTTCATTCATCCAAAATCACTCCATGGAGTTCTTGCCGAACTATGCTCTCATCCTAAATAGTTGTAATTTTTAAAATCTAATCATTCCATCATCTTTAATGTGTCTGACGCTGTAATTATTCCGATGATCTTTGATTTTTTTGAAACTAGGATACATTTTGAATATCTAATTAATGGAACAAGAACATTTGCAGGTGTATCATAATCAACAATTGGGGGTACTGGCTC
>CALKVM010000049.1:0-9834 GCA_938049695.1 uncultured Candidatus Nitrosoarchaeum sp.
GTCCAGATGTCCTTAGAGTAAAACCTGTTGAAGGCTGGAAGAGAGGTAAAGCATTTGTATTTTATCCAGAAAGATGTATTTCTGATGGTGCATGCATAGGTGTATGCCCAACAAAATCAATCTTTTGGATGAGACCAATGAATTACACAGCTGGACAACCAGTACCTCTTCACAAAAACGGTATCTTCATCAAAGGTTGGGCAGAAGACGCTGCACTATAAGCAGTATCTTTTAGCACACACTTTTTTCTTATTTTTAAATTAAGCAATAGATTTTTTCTTTATTTCTTTTGGAAGAATCTTCATAAAGTATTTCAAAAATTCATCTGTCTTGTCAAAATAAACTTCTGAAAATTGATTGTTTTGAAAAAATTTCGTCCATGTGTTTTCAAATGTTGGAAAATCCTTTGGGTTGAAATTTAATCTTGAAGTTTCATGATGTGCTGCTGGAAAAATATCTGAAATTTCAAGTGGTATTAATCCTAAATGTGGACTGTATTGGCAAACTTGGATAGATTCAATATCTTTGAATTTTCGTTTTAGTGAGGAATATTCATGTGACAGGTATGCTGGTTTTGTATTGGATTCTTTGGTTATAATCAAAGTTTTTTTCTTTGACTTGAATTTTCTAACTGTTTTATGATATGCTTGAATTTCTGGACGATACTGATCCACTTTTTCATAAAGAAAAATTGCTTTTTCTTTGAATTTTGGAGTCGCAACTGCAAGATAATTAGAATTTTCAGTAAGAACATCTATCATTTCAAATAATTTTGGATGAGCTCTTGCTTTTTTTAAGACATATTCCCATAATCTCCCCTCATGAATTGCCTGTTTTACCTTATCGACTTCGACTTTTATTGCATGTAAATTATGTAATGCAATTTCATTAATTTTCTCAGGACCTTCTATTTGACGTAATTCATCAGGGGTATATTTTGAGCATACCTCACAATTACATGGGAATACCGAAATATCTGAAAGATTTCGTGTACCATCATCAGTGATGTATCTTTCTTGTTTAGCATATAACATGTAAGAGGCAGAATCAAAAGTATCACAACCAAGGGCAATTGCAAATGGTATGGTTAATGGATGTCCTGCACCAAAAAGATGCAGTGGAATGGAGTGCGGCATTTGTTTTTTTGCAGCTATGATCATCTGTGCTAATAATTTGTATTCATATGACTCCATGAATTCTACTGGACTCCCCAAAGCTAGCATCTTAAAACCCATATCGACTAAACTTTTTGTTGATTTTGCTACAAGATCAAAATGTTCCCCACCTTGAATTGGTCCAATCCAGATCTGACCATTATTCTCACTATCTTCAAGTGTTTTCTTTGAGACTTTGAGAGTATGGTTGACATATGATTCAGCTTTTTTCCATGGAAGTCCATAACCTGTAGGTTTGTCCAACGGAATTGCAAAATCTGTAAGAATTTCTCTCTCAAAATCTGCCATCTCTGTAGGCAATACTTTGACATCACCATATTCTAAAACTTGATATCCTCCAGAATCAGTCATTATGGCTCCATCAAAATCTATTATTTTATGAATTCCTTTTTTTACAGCTTCATCGCCGTAATTATTTCTAGTGATGTATGCATTTGTAATTACTAAATCAAAACCCATCTCTTTGATCTTTTTAGATGGAATAGTTTGTTTTACAGGATGAATAACTGGCACATAAGCCGGAGTTTCTATTTTTCCATGATTTGTATGAAGTATTCCTATTCTTCCAGCCAAGTCACTTTTCAAAATCTCAAACAAGTTAATGTATCTCAATAGGAGCGTTATTTAATCAATAAGCAAAAAATTTTTTCAAATCATTCCGTTTTGTTACTAAATCAAGCCAATCTACTTCCTCACTGATACCTTCCTCTTTGATTATATTCAGTACTTTCTCTGTAACTTCTAAAATATTTTTTCCTGTGACATCTACCTGGAATACCTTTGCTCCAAACTGATTTATTGCATCATGTGCGATAATTCCTAAAATCTCACTACCTGTATTTTCTCTAGTTTTTTCTTCAGTGTATTCTCTTTTTTTATAAACTGAAATCAAATCATATGGATTTCTTCGTAAAACGATTACTTTCTTTACTTGATTTGGTGATAGAACATATGGTGCTAAATGCCCTACAATTAAACTGGAACTTGAAATTTTCTTTCTAATTATTTTCTTTAATTCTGATATGTCTACATCATTTGTGTCTTGATTTTTCTCAAATAATCCTGCATCACTGGCAATACTGTTTATGTCACTTATTGGTAATCCCAAATACTTTGAAATCTCCTTTACTACAGTATGTTTTCCTACGCCTGGATTTCCAGTAATTACTATTGACATATTATAGAATCAACATCAACTGAATTAAACAATTTCTGTAATACTAATAAGTACAATAGCATTTTTGTGGGTATTGCAAATTGGCTTAATCGGAAAAGCAAATGTTGGAAAGTCTACATTTTTCTCAGCTGCAACTGAAACTCCTGTACCAATAGGTAATTTTCCATTTACAACAATTCAACCAAACATTGGTGTTGCATATGTAAAATCTGACTGTGCATGCAAACATTTTGGAATCAAACATCAAAATCAATTATGTGTAAATGGAACTCGTTTCATACCAGTGAATCTAATTGATGTTGCAGGATTAGTCCCTGGAGCACATGAGGGAAAAGGTTTGGGAAATCAATTCCTTGATGATGCAAGGCAAGCTGAAGTCTTGATACATGTTGTTGATATTGCTGGAACCACTGATATTCAAGGACATCCTATCCCAATAGGCACACATAATCCTCTCGAAGACGTTGAATTTGTTCAGGATGAATTTGATCAGTGGTTTATAGATATACTTCGAAGAGAATGGGATAAGATTGCTAGGGAAATAGAACAAAAAAGAGCAAAACTAACTGATGGCATCGCAAAAAGATTTACTGGTTTAGGAATCAAAGATTATCAGGTACAAGATGTATTACACAAACTAGAACTAATTTCAAAAAACCCAAAAGATTGGAATGATTCTGATATCCAAACTTTTGTTAAAGAATTAAGAAAAAATACAAAACCAATAATAATTGCAGCAAACAAGGCAGACCTTTGCAAAGATCTTGATATAATTAAAAAAATTCCTGATGCTATTGTAATTCCTTGCAGTGCTGAGACTGAATTATTGTTACGAAAAGCTTCCAAATCTGGAATTATTAATTATACATCTGGAGATGAACACTTTTCTATAGTGGAAAATAGAGAAATACTACCACAGCAACAAAAAGCACTAGATTTGGTAAATATTGTATTTTCAAAAATCCATTCAACTGGAATTCAAAAAATTTTAAATATTGCAGTATTTGATTTGTTAAAACTTGTTGTTGTTTTTCCTGTAGAAGATGAGACAAAACTAACAAACAAAAATGGTGATATCTTACCTGACGCAAAACTATTACGGCAAGATTCTACTGCAAAAGATTTGGCAGGTTTGATTCATGCAGATATTGCCAAGGGATTTTTACATGCAATTGATTGTAAAACAAAACAAAGAATCGGTGGTGATCATAAACTAAAAAATGGTGATGTGATCAAAATTATTTCCACATTAAGTAGAGGATAATATGATTGGGTTAGGTATTGAAAGTACAGCTCATACTTTCTCATGTGCAATATTGGAAAAAAAAGGAAAGCAAGGAAAAATTCTATCTGACGTGAGAAAAATTTATCGTCCTCCTGAAGGTGAGGGAATTCATCCAAGAGAGGCATCACGTCATCATCTTGAAAACAGTGCCATTGTGTTATCTGAGTGCCTTCA
This sequence comes from uncultured Candidatus Nitrosoarchaeum sp., assembly GCA_938049695.1. Classification (GTDB taxonomy): domain Archaea; phylum Thermoproteota; class Nitrososphaeria; order Nitrososphaerales; family Nitrosopumilaceae; genus Nitrosarchaeum. The sequence continues at coordinate 3,812 of CALKVM010000049.1, forward strand.
AGAGGCTGGAGTTACAATCAAAGATCTTGATATTGTCTCATATGCAGCAGGACCTGGACTTGGTCCTTGTCTGAGGGTAGGAGCAGTAGTGGCACGTTCTCTTGCATCTTATTACAATATTCCAATTTATCCTGTAAATCATGCACTTGGACATATTGAATTAGGAAAATTACTTACTGGTGCAAAAAATCCACTGGTTCTTCTAGTTTCTGGAGGACATACAATGATACTTGCATTTCTAAATAAACAATGGCGAGTTTTTGGAGAAACTTTGGATATTACATTGGGTCAACTACTTGATCAATTTGGACGATCAATTGGATTTGCTTCTCCATGTGGAAAGAACATTGAAGATTTAGCTTCATCGACTTCTAATTATATTCTGCTTCCATATTCTGTAAAAGGAAACGATGTGTCATTTTCTGGATTGTTATCTGCAACAAAATCAATTGTATCAAAAAGTAAACCTGATGCATGCTTTTCATTACAGGAAACAGCTTTTGCAATGATAAGTGAGGTAGTAGAACGAGCTTTATCATTTACCAAAAAGAAAGAATTGTTAATTGTTGGTGGTGTTGCTGCAAACAAAAGATTATCTGAAATGCTACAAGAAGTTTGTAAAAGACATGGTTGTAAATTTTTTATAGCTCCACAAAAATATGCAGGTGACTGCGGTAGTCAGATATGTTGGACAGGATTATTGGAATCACAAGTAAAAAAAGGTGTTTCTCTCGAAGATACTTTTGTAACACAATCATGGAGATTGGATTCAGTTAAAGTAGATTATTGATTTTTATGTTCTTCTATTGCATTTTCAATATTTTTTAACCAATCTTTAGTATTGAATACTCCAAATTTGTATGTCTGTTCACCTTCTTTTGTTTTGGCAGTGAAACATACTTTTTTTATCAATCTTCCTTCTTTCCAAGATTTGTTTACATCATTTAGTGGAACATCAACTATTGTATCTCCAAAACGTTTTGAAAAATCCATTATTCTTGATTGGGTCTTGTCAAATGCTAGCCTCCTATTTGTTAGAGTTAGAATTCCTGCACCAAGTTTATCTTCGTTACAATCTTCTTGTTTTAGTCTTTTTTCCCCTTCTTCCATGATTAGCTTTTAATCATATTCAATAGGTTATAATTTTAATGAAATTGCTAAAAAAAGGAGCAGAAGCTGATATCTATCTCACACAATGGGATGATTCACGTGCCATACTAAAAGTCAGAAAGACAAAAAAATACCGTAATTCAATTCTTGATGCAAAGATTAGAAAACAAAGAACGATTAAAGAATCTCAAACAATTTCAGAAGTAAAATCATTTGGAATACCAACACCGCTTGTTTACTATGTTAATTTAAAAAAAGCGTCTATTATAATGCAAGAAATTCCAGGCAAACCTGTTCATGATTTACCTGATTCAAAGATAATTGAACTATCAAAAGAAATCGGTAGACTAGTTGGAATAATGCACAAAAATGGCATAATGCATGGTGACTTGACTACATCAAATTTTATCTTGTATGAAAATAAAGTGTATGTAATTGATTTTGGGTTGTCACAAAAAACAATCAAATCTGAAGATCATGCAGTGGATTTGAGATTAATCAAAGAAATTCTAAACAGCGCACATGCCAAAATAATGGAATCTGCCTGGAAAAACTTCCTATCTGGTTACAAATCTATAGTCGGCTCCACAAATTATGCCAAAATTACACACTTGGTATCTGTCATTGAAAGTAGAGGGAGATATGCAACAGTCGTTTGATCTTTTTTTTGTATCTTCAAATTATCATAAATATCAAGAAGCAAAAAAAATTTTACATTCTTTTGGAATTCGTCTTGGGTTTTTTAAATATGATCTTGAAGAAATTCAATCATCATCACTAAATGAAATTGCATCAAAAAAAGCAGTACAAGCATTTCAAAAATGCAAAAAACCAATAATAGTTGAAGATGATGGACTTTTCATTGATTCACTTTGTGGATTTCCAGGACCCTATTCTTCATATGTCTTTAAAACCATTGGTAACAAAGGGATTTTAAAACTCTTAAAACAAAATAGAAAAGCAAAATTTATTTCAATCATTTCTTTTTGTGATGATAAAAATTCTAAATCTTTTGAAGCAAAAATTGATGGAAGTATTTCTAAAACACAAAATGGCAAAGGTTGGGGATATGATCCAATTTTCATGCCAAAAAATTTGAATAAAACATTTGCAGAGTTGGCTAACAAAAACGAACTATCTCATAGATACAAGGCATTAAAAAAATTTTCTAATTGGTATTTGCATAAGTTGAAATCAAACGATCAATGACTCTCTGATCGTTTTGTAATATTACAATTCTTGAAACAAGACTTTCATCCATTACTGAAAATATTTGACTCTGTTTAGCTATTTCTTCACTAAATTTTCTCACCTCATCCATTTCTAACATGTTTGAATGCTCCAATCTGTTAGTTGAACGACCGATATGCATGTATGATTTTATTTCAATAAAGTGTGGACTAGCTTGCTTTAGCATTGATGCAAAAGCAGGAATCATCTCTTTTTGATCATTGTAATTTCTTATGAGTGTAATTCGAAGTACTGTTCTTGTATCTAGATGTTTTAACATTTCTAGTGTTTTATTCCATCTTTGCCAAGAGTCATCATATTTTGGTTTATTAATTTTTAAAAATGAATCATAGTCTGCAGCATTTGTAGATAGATACAATTGTGTTGGCAGTGCATCTTCATCTTGCAATCTTTGAATCATATCTGGTTCTTGTCCATTTGTTACAAGAAAAATTGATTTAGTGGTTTCTAAAGACTTGAGATATTTTATTAGTTCTGGAAGTTTGGGATACATTGTTGGTTCTCCAGAAAGTGAAATGGCATAATGGCTTGGCAATAATGATTCATCTAATCGCTGTTTATCATTTCTAGAATCTCCATAATATCCCATGATTAATTTTTTTCGTTCCTCCATTAGTTTAGTCAATATTTCTTTTGGTTCTGCTACTTTTTCTGGTTCCATTTTTAATGAATCATAAAATTCCATTGGCCTCCAACAATACACACAGCGATTTTCACAATGCATTCCTGCAGGAGAAAATTCCATACAACGATGTGTGGAAATTCCATAAAACTTATGCTTGTAACAATTTCCTTCATGTTTGAATGATTTTTTTGTCCAGTGACAAAGTTCTACTGTGGAATGATCTGCAACTCCATACTTTGCTTTCTTTAATTGCTGTGAAATTCCTGGTTTGATTTGTATCAGTCTGTCTTCATTTTCCACTGTTTCTCCAGAACAACTCATATGCAAAAATCCTGTTTTGGTTTACTTAAATTGATCGAGATCTCTGAACTTGAAAATTATTCTCAAAACTTTTCATATTTTCAGCCTATCCCAGAGTGAAGTTTAATAACTGGATCTTTAACGTAAATTTAAGATTTGAAAAAAATACATCTTGGATTCTTATTCTTACTTTTAGCTACATTAACCAGCATTACTATTAGTCCTGCATTTGCAACTAATGATTCAGATCGTGATGGTGTACCTGATGAAATTGATGGTTGCCCTAATCTTCAAGAAGATAATGAAGGTATAATCGATGGATGTCCTTCTAACTTTGTTCCATGGTATGATGAAGACTTTGACGGAATACAGGATGATATTGATCAATGTCCAAATGTAAGAGAAAATTATAATAAATTCCAAGACACAGATGGTTGTCCTGATTCACCTCCTGGAACTGGTTCTGGAATTCCTGATTCTGATAGTGATGGTTTTGTTGATGTGGTAGATCTATGTCCAACTCAGCCAGAGACTTTTAATGGTTATCAAGACACAGACGGTTGTCCTGATAACTTTACTTCTACTCTCGATTCTGATAGAGATGGAATTTCAAATCACTTGGATTCATGTCCACTAAATGCTGAAATTTACAATAAATTCCAAGACACAGACGGTTGTCCTGACAATGTTGTTGATTCCTCATTTGTTGATACTGATAATGATGGTATGGAAGATAAAATCGATTTTTGCCCAACTCAGCCAGAAATTTTTAATGGTTATAGAGACACAGATGGTTGTCCCGATGTTGCTTTAGATACAACATTTGTTGATACTGATGGTGATGGTATTGCAGATAAATTTGATACTTGTTCTAATCAACCAGAGACATTCAACAGCTATGCTGACTATGATGGTTGTCCTGATTCACTTCCTTCATTCTCTGGAAGATTAAATGATTCTGACAGTGATGGTGTGATGGATACAGATGATGCATGTCTATTAGTTGCTGAAAGATATAATGGATTCCAAGACACAGATGGTTGTCCTGATGTTCCTCCTTATTCTACTGATGTAGATTCAGATCAAGATGGAATTCCAAATAGCACTGATCAATGTCCAGCAGTAAAAGAAACTTATAATAAATTCCAAGATGAAGACGGTTGTCCAGACTTTGTTAATTCAAATGGAGAAACAGCAGATTCTGATACGGATGGTATTAATGATTATGCTGATTTATGTCCAACTCAACGAGAAACTATTAATGGTTATCAAGACACAGATGGTTGTCCAGATACTATCTCTGCAACTGATAGTGATGGTGATGGAATTATAAACGCAATAGATGCATGTCCGCTAACTCGAGAAACTTATAACAAATTCCAAGATGAAGACGGATGTCCTGATAGCACATCTAGTTTATCTTCTTTGGATTTTGATGGTGATGGTATTTTTGATCTATTTGATAAATGTCCATTAACTCCTGAGGTTGTTAATGGTTATCAAGACTTGGATGGTTGTCCTGATGTTTCTGTAATTGATTCTGATGGAGATGGAATTCGAGATTCATTAGATCTATGTCCTACTACATCTGAAACATGGAATAGATATTCTGATGAAGATGGTTGTCCAGATAATCCTGCAGAATCAGATGCTGATTTTGATGGAATTCTAGATTCTACTGATACATGTCTACTAGTACCTGAAAGATATAATGGATTCCAAGATGAAGACGGCTGTCCTGACTTTCCATCTTATTTGAGCAATGTTGATGCTGATTTTGATGGTATTGCAGACAGCAAAGATTCTTGTCCACTTGTTTCAGAAACTTATAATAAATTCCAAGATACAGACGGCTGTCCAGATTATGTTGCAGACAATAAAGGAGCTCCTGATTCTGATAGTGATGGAATTAATGATTTTGTAGATCATTGTCCAAATCAGGCTGAAACTTTTAATGGAATTTTAGACTTGGATGGTTGTCCTGATAGTTATATTCCTAAGATTGATAGAGATCAGGATGGTTTGCCAGATGCAATAGATGCATGTCCACTGACTCCAGAAACTTATAATAAATTACAAGATGATGATGGTTGCCCTGATACAATTTTTGAGTCATTTGTAGTAGATTCTGATAATGATGGAATTGAGGACGTACTTGATGATTGTCCGCTAGTTGCTGAAATTTATAATGGATTCCAAGACACTGATGGTTGTCCTGATAGTAACATATCTCAACCGGATGCTGATGATGATGGGGTTCCAGATGTAATGGATATGTGTCCAACGCTAAATGAAGTTTGGAATAAATATGCTGACTATGATGGTTGTCCTGATACTGTTCCAACAGGTACAATTACTATAGATACTGATGGTGATAAAATAAACGACGAAGTTGATGTGTGTCCTATCGACAAAGAAACTTACAATAAATATCAAGATAATGACGGTTGTCCTGATACTGCTCCAGAACAATCACGATACAAACATGATGCTGATTTAGATGGTATTGTCAACGATTATGATCTATGTCCATATGAAGTAGGAAGTGTTTCTAATAATGGATGTCCAAACAATTAGGTGTATAGTAAAATGAAAAAATATCATGTCCTGGCATTTCTGCTCTTAATTACTTCTATTATGTTCCAAGGTAATGCCTATGGTGTTGAAAGCAATGACAATGACAATGACGGTGTACCAAACAATATTGATCAATGTCCACATTTACTAGAAGATTATG
>CALKVM010000050.1:0-9404 GCA_938049695.1 uncultured Candidatus Nitrosoarchaeum sp.
ATTAACATCTATCTTGTCATTAGCTTCACAAAATGACTGTATTGCAAATGTATTTGCTCTGATATAGCTCATACTCATGCTCTTTTCTTTGAATAGTATGGTGTAATCTTCGATCATCTTCATTAATTCTGCACCGTTTATTGCTAAAATTGAATCAAATGAATTTAATTTGTAATGATTAGCAAATTTTTTTAAAAGATAATTGTAATGTTTTCTTGTTTCATCTGATTCCAAGTATGCTTCAAAGATTTGAATAGCTCGTGTTTTCATGAATATTGTAAATTAGTTTGAGTATTAAATAACGGAAATGGTTAGCTTATCTCATATTAAATTTTCAAATTGTAAAATTTGACTATCTTACACGTATATCCTCACGGATTTCGATCTTTGTTGCCTCTCCATTGGCTTGCATGTTTGTATATGGATATGTCTTGGAATCAAATCCTGTAATCATCCCCTCAAAAGTCTGTATTGTTGTAGTTTTATCTAGTGCATTTTGTAGTTGAGGACCACGTGCCAGATCAATGCGATAGTGCTCATCTACCATTATGACTGTTTTTTCAGTGGCTATTGGATGAAATAATATATCTGAATAATCTTTTGGGACATTTTCTCGACTAAACACATCATACAATATCCAGGAATAGACAGGACTTGTAAGGATAGTAACACTGTCATTATAATTTTCTAAAACATACGATAATGCCCGAAATTGATTATCTGATATGTCATTGATAATCAAAAGCGTTGTACTAGTAAACCCAAAAATTAAAACCCCTGATACAATTCCAACATACACCGATTTTTTTTTGATTATGCCATACTTGCGAATAGATTCTATCAATATGCCAGCAGCAATACACATTACTGGAATTATCATCATCCAGTGAAAGTACTGCTTGTATCCTACACTACTTAGAAATATTACAAATGGAATAAACCACAACAAGAGAAATTTATCTCTGCGCAATACTGCAAGGGTTATCCCGGATAAACCCAATACGAACATCAATGGATCAATGACTGCAAAAAATCCAAATATATCTAATATGCTGTTTGTTCTCTGTGTTTGCCATAGCACACCTTTCTGCCAAAGATCAAATTGATCAAGCGTAATTGCATTGATAGGCCATATTAGCGGAATCAACAAAAATGGAATGAGTAACAGTAAAACATCGGAAATCTTTTTTCTGTCTGTGTATACAATCCATGCAACTACAAAGATCATTGTAAATGCAGGTATTTTTGTAAATACTGCCAAACCCAATAAGCACCCTGAAAAAATAATTAACACTGATTTCTGTTTTGTTTTGGTAGAATAGATTGCCAGTAAAATTGCTCCTAATACAAGTGGCACCAAAATAGAATCAAGTAGTATTCTTTTGAAAATCCATGTAAATGGCAGTACTGCAAAGAGAGATGCTGATAGAAATGCGGCATTTATTCCGTATTTGATTTGAACAATTTTGTATATTAGAAATGTATCAAGCACTGCCAATAAACCCATGAATATTCTGGGAATCATGTACAGTGAATGTAATGAATCTGGGTCCGTAGATGGCTTTAACTCTGAATAGTGTGTCATGGCAAGAATTGACGCAATTGCAATTTGACCAAAATATGGATGGTCATACACATTACCTTCCTGTGGATTTCCAGTATCTAGAAGATTTACTGCACGTCTCATGTAAATCCCCTCATCAAAAAACACATCTGGATATCCAACAGGATTCCAGAGATGGATAAAACCCGAAAGCAAAAGTGGAATCAACAAGAAAAATAATTTATTCAATTGCTATCTTATCTTGATGAATAATGACACTTTTAAATTAATTATACCTGATGTGTTAATTTAGCAAAATTATTCTATTCATCTCTAGTTCAAAATTTTATTATCATTGTGATATTAACTGCGCATTGATACTTCGTTTCCTGTAGATGCCAGTAGGCCAAGTCCTGCTCCTGGGTAGATAGTAATTATCATCAAAGTTTCACATGAAAGACATAAGATAGATGGTGTGTAGTCTGTGTTTTCTTGAGTTGGACCAGTTGACGCCAATATTGCATCTTCTACAATGTTTTGACTATTACAATCCACACATGTTGATGGTTTATGAGAAAGACGCTTTATTTTTTTGATATAGTAATGAACCATATGGATATTCTATCTGCTTGGTAATTCTTAAATTAATTGATTATTTCTCACCAATCTCTTATCTATTGTTATCTTGTCTTTGCATACTCATAAAATAAAGTAAAATTCTACATGATTTGGTGTCAAACTCAAAAACTATCCTGGCTGATGATTTACTCATATGCCGAATCTTAAATGGAATGTGGCAGGTCTCTGGTGGACATGGACAGATTAATCAAGAATCTGCTATTTCAGAGATGCTCAAATATCACAAAACTGGATTTACCACATGGGATTTGGCTGATATCTATGGTCCTGCAGAATCATACATTGGAGAATTTAGAAAACAATTGCCTCCAAAAGAACTATCAAAATCACAAGCACTAACTAAATTTGTACCAAATCCCGGACCTATGACAAAGTCTATTGTGGAATATCATATTGACCAGTCACTACACAAAATGAATACTGATTCACTTGACTTGGTACAGTTTCATTGGTGGGATTACAATAATCCTAGTTATCTTGATGCCCTTAGTCATTTATCAAAACTACGAGATGATGGGAAAATCAAACATCTTGGTCTGACAAACTTTGATACAACACGAGTCAAAATAATGATTGAAAAAGGATTCAAACTAGTATCCAATCAGGTACAGTATTCTATTTTAGATCAAAGACCTGAAAAATTAATGGCTCCATTTTGCCAAAAACATGGAATGCATCTTCTCACATATGGTACTTTGTTAGGCGGATTTTTATCTGAAAAATATCTCAATTCTCCAGACCCACACAGAGCAGACCTGGTTACTTCTAGTCTACAAAAATATCATAACATGATTGATGCATGGGGTGGATGGAAATTATTTCAAGAATTATTACACGCCCTATCTCAAATAGCAAAAAAACATGATTCTAGTATTGCAAATGTATCTACAAAATTTATTTTAGATAAACCTGCAGTTGCAGGTGTGATAATTGGTGCACGCCTTGGGATATCTGAACATAGAGAAGATAATGCGCGAGTCTTTGATTTGCAGTTAGACTCTCAAGATCATACCATGTTAAATTTAGTTATTGGTAAATCAAATGACCTTTTTGATATAATTGGTGACTGCGGAGATGAATATCGATAGTGTTTTCTGGAAATTTAAAATCTATTGATCTAACAAAAATGGTAAAAATTAGATAGTAATCAAAACCAATCAGTTATCCATTGACAACTGAGCACCAATTCTCTTGTTACATACCATTGATGTTTGGGATTATTTGATTACTACCCAAGACTATATTGTACTAATGAAATAAAAAGCCTATTCTGTAAATTCTTAACATTTGTTTATTTTTATAATAAATTTTGTATGAAGTTAAAACTGGAAATATTTAATCTTCTTTTGACTGGTAATTTTCTATAATTTTTTGAACATTGGCAAGAATTATCTCACTAATCTCTTTGTATTCCATGCCTGATGTTTTCATGAGTTTCATTTGATCTAAAATTGCAAATTGAACTCTTCCCTGTAACTGATCTATTATACCAAATCCTTCTTTTGGAAATTCTGTTATGAAAATTTCTGTTTTATCTTTATCCAACTTATTTTACTTTAAGAAACGACATTAAAATATCTAGTTCTTGATATGTGGATTATCCTCTACTCATTCCATATTGGCTGTTTTTTCAACCATGATATTAAATCCCTGTAAAGATGACTTTTTTGTACGTTCAAAACATTGATTTCCATATTGGTTGATAATTTTGCCGTCTTGGTATAATGTTCATATTTTGCAAATATTACTTTGTCCAGATATGTTTGACCTTGAATTTCTTTTTTTGCCAACTCTTCTGATTCAGTCATTGCAAAGCATGCAAATAAAACTCCATCAACCCAATATGCACTGCCTGATTCAAGTGATGCCATCATGCTGAGCAGATCATCTAAACTTAGTTTGATCAGATCTCTGACATAGATGGTTTTGTATGCTTCATAAATAAAATCAGTCATTTTCTATCTAATCATGGGTTGATTTTGACTTTATTTTAAGCCTAGTTTAGCATCCTGATGGAATGAGACTGCAAATGACCACTGATCCGAATAGAAAATATCATACATATGTGCATCTAGTGTATGACACAAATCAAATCTGAGGCACAAAAAAACAAAAATAATAAAAAAAAGCCTGCAAACCTATTGAAAAAAGAATATTTGGAATCCCTTGAGGAATTAAAAAAATCCATTAAAGAAAATCAAAAAGTATAGAGATTAGAAATTATTTTATCTCTAATTCATGGAACTGTTCTATCTTTTCAATTAATGACTCTTTGAAATCAAATGGTATTTTGATAAACTCTGCAATATTTCCAGTCTCCTCAGAGCCGATAATTACAATTTGATCTATCTCTATCCCTGTTCTTTCTTTCCACATGAGAGAATATGCAGTTGCCTGCATGAAATATTTCTGAACTTTATCATAATGTTCTACTAGTCTACTTCTGCTTGTCTTAAAGTCAATAATTGACAAATCCCCATCATACTCTGCAATACAATCACATGTACCTGCAATTTCAAACTCGTCGCTATACAATGGAATCTCAATTCCTCTAATGTTATTCATTTTATGCAAGTATGGCTTTAGTTTTTCAAAATGACTTTTTGGTATATCTAAAAAATCTCCTTCTGATTCTCTATTGTTTAGATAATCTTCGCATAGTTTGTGCGTCATTGTTCCATGAATTTGCGCTTCTTTCATTATTTGCTCTGCAACGTCACTTCCCACTCTTTCTCGCCATTCGTCAAGGCCTGACATGTCTGATGTCTTTGATAATACTGTAGTAATTGATGGGTATAGTTTTCCTTGTGGTGTCTGATAGTATCTGACTCCATCTATTTCTGTTTGAAACGCTCGTGGAATTACTATGGTATTGTGGATAAACTGCAATTATCTATGTTGTATTATGGCAATAAAAAAATCAAGTGTTTTAAGAAAATGATAATATTTTCTCATAAATGATTAATTTTCAAAGCTTTTTTCAATTTCCTGCGCCAGTGATTCCAACTTGCTTGTATCTCCGATATTTCTATAAGTTAACTTCTCTAGTGTTTTGATTATGCTAATTGCTGCTCTATACTGTGGAATCTCAGGCTGATTCAACTCTCCATACATTCCCATTCCCTGGATACCGTTTTGTTTTGCAAAACCTAAGATCAACCCATTAAATCCTGTAATTATTGATCTTTGTGGCGTTGTCGAAATTCCAAACCCTTGCATTTGTTTTGTTAACTCCATTGACGTAGTGGTGACAAAAGTTTTGGGATTTTTATCCAATACCCTGTTTGTGTGAAACCCACCAAGTGTGTAGATGAATTTGGCAGAATATTTTTTAGAAACATCGATGACATCTTGGCAAAGCGAATACAGTTCTTGACTGTCTTGTGGCTGACCTGTCCCTCCTCCAAAAACAATCAACCCATCAGCATATTTGTACTCCCAACTTTCATTTGGCAAGTCAATGTACCCTCCCATGTCCATAACAAATGTGGGATATGGCGTCTTTGCAATTCTGAATTTTTTTGTTCTCAAACTATTATTGATAAAATTCACTACGATGCTACCAACATTTCCCATATCTTGCATCGCCGCAATTATTATTGGTTTTTCAATCTTTGGCTCTTCTGTTTGAAAAAATTCCATTATTTTCCATATATTTTACTTGCTTAAAACTTAAGATTTGTATAGGCTATAAAAAATTCAAACATCTAGATATCATACATGATTATTGGTAAGATAGATAAAAATGAGAAAAAAATCAAATTTCATCTGGACATAAAGTGCACAAAATGTGGGAAAACAGTACCAGGTGGAATGCAGGCATCTGAAAACTATTTTGGCTCTAATTCATTTAAAATAGATATTGATAATTTTAAGAAAAATTATCTTTGTGGCATATGTCGAGATAAAAAAAGACTGGATAAACAATAATTCATTTAATTAATAATTATGATATTTTTTCATAACTTATTTCTACGAGTCATTGAGTGATTTTTTTTTACTAAACAGCATGCACTATTTCTTTGAGGTTTCTTCTTGGTTTTGGGAATTTATCCTGCTTGGGGTATCCTATGCATAATACTGATGATGGAATCAAATCTGTATTGATCACATTCATTACTTTCTGCTCATCAAACATCCCAATCCATATAGAACTTAGTCCCAAAGCCTGAGCTGCAAGCTGCGAATATGCTGCAGCTAATGTGGCATCTTGTATGGCAAATTTTTTAAGTATTTCTTCTGAAAAATCTAATTTAACTCTGGCTGGATTTTTACAAAAAACCAGTACAACTGGTGCATTTACGTATGGTTGATTATTACACGCTTCCACTAACTGTTGCTTTTTTTCAAGACTTCTCACATAAAATATCTCAAAACCCTGAAAATTTCCTGCAGTAGGTGCAGTGTCGGCAGCTGCTATGATTTTATCTATTTTTACGGTCTCTACTATTTTGTCTGTGAACTTTCTCGTTGAACGTCGTTTTGACATTACTGTGAATAAATCAGTATTGATAAATTCAGTTGGAGATGATTTGAGTATCTCATTGAGTAGTTGATTTCTAACATTCACGTCTACATTGTTGGTCTCTTTTGGTTCATACCCTGATGGATAGATTTTTTCAGGTTCTTTTGAATCCATGTTACATGTAGAAAAAATATCTTATTAAGTAATTCTTGATGTTTGTTCTGTTCTCAGTTCTTTATTCTGATTGAAGTGTTTAACTATTTTTTATTATTTAAAATGTAATTTGATTCTATTAATATACATTGAGGATGAAATTGTTTTTCCGTAATATTTCCACATGCATGACAATGAAAAGTAGTTGGCAAATTACACACTTTGCATCTCTGATCAACTTCTAATTCTTTTCCACATCTTCTGCATGAATCTAATCTCATGTCGTATGGTAACATTAAATTTTATTTAAAGTATGTGAAAATTAGGCTATGTTAATTAGCTCACTCTAATTTTTTATCTAATTTGATTTGGATAATTGGTGTAATGGTGCGCCACAACTGTTGCATTTTTTACTCTCTATGTAATTTTGAATAGTTTGACCATCCCAGATCAATGCATTTGCTTTGTGACCCTTGTCACATTTTATCTTAAATAATGTACTTGTCATAGTTGTACTTTCTGATTTTTTTCTAAACTTAAAGATATTGTTTTAAAATACATTATGTGATTTATTGGCTAGGTCTTGCATTGCCAATATCGCTTGATTCATCTTGTTTTTTGAATACTCTGTATTCTCCAATAATGGAACTACACTGTTGACATGTGTATTGACCTCTTTCTACAAGAATCAAATTATCTGCAACTTGCTCGTTGGTGTTTTCTTCCAGATGTATCTTTGGTGGATTGTTAAATTCATCTTCGCAGTTTTTACAGTAATGCTTTGACATTTTTTGTTCTTCGAGTTTGCCTACTGGTGCTAAAAATAATTTTCCCACTCCTAAATCTGCTTTTTTTGCTTGTTCTTCAGTTAGGTCAGCTATGATGTAGCCTCCTGACCCTTGCAGTTTTAGTTCTACCATTTGTTTTGTTATCTCTTATGGTCTTAAAATACTATGTTTTTGAAAATTAATTTATGATTTGGTTTTTATTTTTCTTATCTGATAAAGTACTGAAAAACTCAATCCGGACATAAACAAACCAATACCAAACATACTTAGAAAAATCATATTTGCAGTACTGCCTTGAGGATTTAACAACATTGTAAATCCAATCAAAGTTGAGACAAGACCTAAAACAAGTAACACAATACTAGGGCGTTTAAACTCAATGATTTTAGACATGATTACAAGATGATTTTGATTTTATTTAAGCATAGTTTTGAAATTGAGATTAATTCCTACACGTAAAAAATTTAGAATTTGTCTATTTGGATTTTGATCAACTCTATTAATTTTAAATTTAAAACTTGGCTAGATAAACTCAAAGATAGATCGTTAGATTGATTTTTCGTTTAGTCTAGCCAAGTTATGCCCATGAATCATTTACAATGGCTACAAAGTATTATCGTGAGGAACTACAGTAGATCATTTTTGATTATAATGGATTGGTAATTCTATAGTCACCCTTGATGATTAGAATTAGTTATTGATATGGATGAGGCTGGACATTGACAATTTTTAAAAATATGGCTAAAACCCGTTTAATTTTGTTGTTTTTCTGCAGCCTTTTCATAGAAAAATTCTTGCTTTTTCAAATCTCTCTCTGAAATTATTCTGCATTTTCTCATAGGTACTAGTCGTGATATTTGCTCATAGGTATTCATGTCTCTTGCATCTGCAGCATATGCTATTTGTAATAATGGCGATTTCTCTTCAATCATTGGCTTTACCTGCTCATATCCTCCACTTTGGCGCATACCCGTACGATACAATCCTATATTTTTTTCACTCTTTGAAATCTGTGGGTCTTGATAACAACAAATGGAATATTCTCCATTTTCTTTTTCAATAATTGTTAATCTTGTAAATTTATCACTCCAATCTTTGATTTCTTTTGCAATTTCCATTGCCTCTTTTTTATCCTCAAAGACTGTGGATACTACCAATCTGTCTTTTTCATACGCCCATGAAATACCGTAAAAATTTCTATGCCACTCTATCTCAAAAGACATATGTTTTTCTAAGAATTTGTCAAATTAACACTTTCGAATTATGCTGTAGGGTGACTCTTGATTTTTCTATGTGTATTTTTCATATAATTCCCCAAGCATAGAGTTGATTTTTTCAATCTCATGGTCTCCCCAGGAATCTGACTTTATGCGAATATGTATATTATTTTCTTCAAGATTGCTGATGATTTTTGGATACATCATACCGATAAAGAATGACTTTTGATCTAAATTCATCTGCTTTGCTTTGTGTTGAAAATAGCTTAACCATTCTCGTTTTTCATCTTGAAAAGTTTCTAAAATTATAGTTTGAATCTGTGATTCAAGTTGTTTGTCCATTGTGATTGTGCTATTATAACTAAAATTAAGGATTTTCATCTACAAAAAAAAAGCTAGCAGAATTTGTCACATTCACATTTTCTGCTGGTAAATACACTTCTCAAAAAGTCTAGCTTTGAGTGGGAGATTGAAGGTTTTTTGCCAACAATTTTGAATAAAGTGATCCCTGTTAGAGAACTAGTTCCTTTGAGTGCCCATGAACCATTTTTCATTAAATATGGTTTTGGGTTTTTCATAGTCACTTTTTTGTGTGCCTT
>CALKVM010000051.1:0-8193 GCA_938049695.1 uncultured Candidatus Nitrosoarchaeum sp.
CAGGTAGCGGTTTGGTTCACTTGTCTCCTGCCAATGGGGAAGAAGACATAAAAATTGCAAACAAAAGAAAAGTCAAAGTATTCAGCCCCATTAATGATCAGGTAAAGTTTACCAATTTGGCTGGAAAGTATGAGGGAATGTTTGTCAGAGATGCAGATAGAATAATTGTTGATGATCTCAAAGAATGCAATGCACTGGTAAAAATTGGAAAAATCAAGCACAAATATCCATTATGCTGGAGATCTCAGCACCCAATTGTATGGCTTGCACGAAAAGGTTGGTTTTACAAACTAGACAGATTAGAAGACAAGGCAATTGCCGCAGCAGAAAGTGTAGAATACTTTTTTGACCAGCCAAAAAACAGATTTTTGGGAATCATTAAAGAAAAACACCCATGGTGTATATCTCGAGAGAGAATTTGGGGATGCCCATTACCAGTTTGGATATGCAAGGAGTGTGGAGAACAAAATTGGTTCTTTACAAGAAAAGAGATCATAGATTCTGCAGCAAACTTACCTGATGGACCAAATTTTGAATTACATCGTCCGTGGATTGACAACATCACCATAAAATGCAAACAATGCAACAGTGCAAATACAAAAAGAGAAGAATATGTTTTAGATACGTGGCACAATAGTGGTTCAGCACCATATTCATCATTAACAGATGAAGAGTATTCCAAAGGAATACCTGCACCATTTTTCACAGAAGGTATTGATCAAACAAGAGGATGGGCATATACGCTATTGATAGAAAATGTGATTTTGAACAATGGTCCAATTTCCCCATTCAAGTCATTTTTGTTCCAAGGTCATGTACTTGATGAGAAGGGAGGTAAGATGAGTAAAAGTCTAGGAAATGTAATAGATGGTGCAGAATTACTAGAAAAATATCCAGTGGATTTGATTAGATTTTATTTTATCTGGAAGGCAAGTCCAATAGAGCCACTTAGTTTCAGTACTGATGAGTTGATGTCAAGACCATACCAGGTACTCAATACACTGTTTAATTTGCATCTGTATTTTAAACAAAATAGCGAGTATGATAATTTTGATGAGACAAAAACAATCTCATGGGCAAAAGAAAATGAATTGCTAACATCTCCAGATATTTGGCTTTTATCAAAATTACAAAAATTAATCAAAAAAACAACAGAGCGTAACGAGTCGTGTAAATTCCATGAAGCCGCAAAAGCAGTCGATGACTTTATCATAAATAATCTTAGTCAGATATACATCCCAATTACCAGAGGGGAATTATGGGACGAGGATGAGTCAAAAAAGAACAGAAGGCTAGCAATTTATGCAATTCTAAGGGAAGTGCTCAAAACATTAGATATTTTGATTCATCCACTTTGTCCATTTACTAGTGAGTATCTCTACCAGGTAACATTTGATGGAAAAAAGAGCATTTTACTAGACAAATGGCCACAATACCAAGAGAGTTTAGTCAATGAGTAAATTGAAGAATCATTTGACATCATGAAAGACATAGTTTCAATTTCATCTGCTGCAAGAATGAAGGGAAAGCTAAAACGCCGATGGCCATTAGCTGAGGCATTAATTTGTGTAAGTAAAGGTCAGAAACAAAAATTAGAATCATTGTCTCCTTTGCTAATGTCACAACTCAATGTAGAAAAATTCACAGTTTTTGAAACAGAAAAAGACTCTGGATTAGAGCAAGTATTGGAATTAAAACAGCTAAACTTACCTCTTAGATCAGTTGTGGAATTGGAAAGAAAACGAATAGGGCCCAAAGCAAAACAGCACATGGTAAAACTCGTCAATGTATTTTCAGAAACCAACAAAGAAGAAATCATATCATCGCTCCAAAAAGAAGGGCAATACAGCTATGAAATCGATGGTGAAAAAATTTCGCTGGATAAAGAAGATTTCATAGTAGATTTTGATGCAAGTGAAGAATTTGCAGTATCAAAGCGGGATAACTATATCGTATTCATATCTACTTTGAGAAACAAAGAGATGATGGCAAGGGGTTTGATAAAAGATGTTGCAAGAAGACTGCAAACATTAAGAAAAGAAAGAGGATACAACCCAACAGATATTCTCAATGTTGCATCAATACTTGATTTAGACGAAGAGTCACTAGAAATGATAAAAGAAAAATCAGAAGATTTGGCATTTTTAGTTAGGGTAAAACAAGTAAGTTTTACAGAGTCATGCAAAGAATACAAAGATGACGATATTGACGGTCAAAAGATAAGAATTTCAGTAGAATAACAATCAATACGGCAAATAACCAAGATTCAAAGCTATTTTTCTCCGGAGTGATATTTTGTTTTTTACTCCATTGATTCTAGATAAAAGGTGAGATTGCAATGCACTTATCTGACGATATAGTACTTTTCTAGAAAAGTTAATTACAAAATTTATTTTTGACGAAATGTAATATTTTTATTAGAACAGATAATTGAACAAACCAATATGCCCGAATCAAAAACACCAACAGTTGTTGGAATCAATGTTCTAAAACAAAATGGCTTGGACGTGGAGGAGTTAAAAAAACTATTGATTCAAAATGCTTCAGTAGAATTTACTGCCTACTACTATTTCACCAATTTGAGAGCACATTGTACAGGCTTGGAAGGAGAAGGACTCAAAGGAATTATCGAGGACGCTAGACTAGAAGATCTTAGCCACTTTGAATCATGTCTTGAGAGAATATACCAATTAGGGGGTTCTCTTCCAAATGATGCAATAGAATTCATCAAAATGTCAGGATGTGAGTTCTTACAGCTTCCAGCAAATCCAACAGATCACAAGGCAATACTAGAAAAATGTCTCAAAGCCGAACAAGGGGCAATTGTCAACTGGGATAAAGTCTGCAAGCTGACTTTTGGAAAAGACCCTACAACATATGACATTGCAAAAGATATTTTGGCAGAGGAGATCGAACATGAGTCATGGTTCCTAGAATTAATCTATGGAAGACCATCAGGACACATGAGAAGAAAATACTCTGGGGAAAGACCACACACCAGAAAACATTCTAGAGCACTTGATATGGCATAAAGCCAGATCACATTCTTTTCTTTTAATTAAAAATGAACCAACTGGTTAGCTTTTAGCTAATCAGGTATGATAAATAGAAAAAACGTGTAATGATTGTATGGTAAAACAGATTAGTCTTGATGCTTGGCAAATTCAGCATCTAACCGATCTGTTAAAAAAAGGCTCAGAGATTGTTGCAAAGACCAACAAACCAATTGTACTGTATAGACAAACATTAGAAGAAGAAGAAGAAGCCTATGAAGAAATTGTATGCACACTTGTCAAAGATTATGTAATTGAACAACTAGTTACATCAGGCGGAGTACTAGTACCAAACTTTCATCAGCAGTTTGTTTTTACAATTGAAGAGTTTCCGCAAGAATTATTGAGAAAAAGCCGTGATCGATTTTTACAAATAATTGATTTTCTTGAAGAACAGCTAAATTAGCGCCATAATTAATAAAGACCGTAAAATCGTTGGTTTTTGCATGCATTTACTAGAGTTTCAAGCAAAAGAATTATTCAGAGAATACGGAATTAATCTTCTCCCAAGTAAAGCATCAACGACCATTGAAGAAGGCAGAAAACATGCAAAAGAATTAGGATATCCATTTGTGATTAAAATTCAGGTTCCAGTAGGAGGTAGAGGAAAAGCTGGAGGCATTCAAAAATGCCAAAATGATGATGAGTTTGAGCTAAAGTACCCTCAAGTTTTAGGATTAACAATCAAAGGAGAAAAGGCACGTGCAATTTTACTTGAAAAGATGGCAGACATCAAAAAAGAGTTGTACCTGTCATTGTTTTTGAATCGTTCAAAAAGATGCTATACAATTATTGCATCACCAGATGGCGGAGTTGAAATTGAATCAGTTAAAAATCAAATCATAAAAGAAGTTGGACTAGGAGATGTTTCAGAACAAGTAGCCAGAGAGGTTGCAAAAGAGATGAAATTAGAAGGAAAACTAGCTGATGAATTTGTAGATATTTTACAAAAACTAGCAAAACTCACAGTTGAAAAAGAATCTGAATTGACAGAAATAAATCCACTTGCAATTATGCAGAATGGTTCTTTGATGGCACTGGATGGAAAATTTGTAACAGATGACAACAGTAACTTTAGACATGATGAATTACAAAAATATCAAGAAAAAACAGAAATTGAAGTAAGAGCAGAAAAAAGTGGATTTTCACTAGTGGAATTAGATGGAGATATTGCAGTTGTGGGAAATGGTGCAGGATTAGTAATGTCCACATTAGATATGTTATCAGATAACGGTGGTAAACCAGCATGTTTCTTAGATGTCGGAGGTGGTGCAACAACTGAATCAGTTTACGAGGCGCTTACTTTGATTAGCAAAATGAATAGAGTCAAAGGAATTTTAGTTAATCTTTATGGAGGAATTGTAAAAACAACTGTAGTTGCAGAAGCATTTCTTAAAGCATATGATGATAATCTGATCAATCTCCCAGTATTTGCAAGACTGAAAGGTACTGAATCTGAAAAAGCAAAAGAAATGCTAAAAGAATCCAGAACCAAAATTTATGATTCAATAGAAGAGGCAATTAATGCAGCAGTTATGGGGATTAAAAAATGACAGATATTTTCAAACTATTAAGAGGAGATCCTAATGATTCAGATTACAAGAAAAAAGGAGTGATTGTTCAGGGAATAACAGGAGCATATGGATCATTGCATGCAAAAAATATGATGACATATGGGACAAATGTTGTTGCAGGCGTTACTCCAGGAAAAGGAGGTCAGAAATTTGAAGGTACAGTTCCAATTTACAACACAGTCAAAGAAGCAGTAGATGCAAGTGGTGCAAAAATTTCAATTATTTTTGTCCCAGCAAAATTCTTTTTAGGAGCTGCAAAAGAAGCACTAGAAGCAGGAATTAAACTACTAGTAGCAATACCAGAACATGTTCCAATCAGAGATACAATGGAAGTCATAGATTTAGCAAACAAGAAAGGCGCCATAATTATCGGGCCAAATACCCCAGGTGTAATGATTCCAGAATTGATAAAAATAGGAATCATGCCACCCATGCCATTTAAGGCAGGAAAAATTGCAGTGTTATCAAAAAGCGGTACGTTGCTTTATGAGATTTCAGACGCATTAACAAATTCAGGATTTGGACAATCCATAACAATAGGAGTTGGAGGAGACCCAATTAACGGAACACGAATGATTGATGCATTTGACATGGTCAAAGATATTCCAGACCTAGAGGGATTGGTAGTAATTGGAGAAATCGGAGGAGACTCGGAAGAAATTTTGGCTCAACGTATCATAGATATCGGATTCAAAAAACCAACTGTTGCATACATTGCAGGAAGATCAGCACCAAAAGAAAAGAGAATGGGTCATGCAGGTGCAATAGTAATGGGGACATATGGTTCTGCAGAATCCAAAGTATCCATGTTTAACAAGGCAAACATACCAGTAGCAAATAGACCATCTCAAGTACCAGTTTTATTAGCAGGAAAAATGCAACAATCCGATTAGAATAAAAGAGAGAGATTAAGGAGAAAATTAATGCCTATTACAGATCCAGAGAAAAAACGTATTGCTCAGACTGCTCGTCTAGTTATGAAAATATGCTTTAACTGTGGATGCAGAAACGACATTAATGCAACCAGATGCAGAAAATGTAGAAACCCATACTTGAGATTAAAAAACAGAAACTTAGGCGTCAAAAAGTAGAATTAAAAATTCATCAATCTTTGTCTATATTGTACTATTGCAGATTTTATTTTCGGTTGATATTCGGAGATAAATGCCCTTACAGCATTTTCATTTTCTAATTCCTCAATGTTTAATTGCAAATCATCAGGTAATTGGTCATTCATTTGGTAAAGCACTTTGGAGGCTTCGATGTATTGACCTAAATTTGCTGAATAATCAAATGCCAATTGCATTCGTTCAACTAGCGCATCAAATTCACGTAAAGACATGATTGATTTTTTAATTTTCAATAGAAAAGGTCAAGGTTATCATGATATCAGACAGATAAAGAACCAAAGACAAAAAAGATGCTTATTTTGTAATTTTGTTGGACCGGTTGTCTAGTGGTTAGGATGACGCACTCACACTGCGTAAGGAGAAATTCCCGCAAAGGTCGTGGGTTCAAATCCCACCCGGTCCACATATCCATCATGTGTCCAAAAGAGCATAGTTTACAAAATTATATCCATTATCCATAATCAATTTTCTTTATTCGTACGATACTTCCTTTAGTTTCTAGATAATGTCCAATAAAATTAGTCATTTGTTCTCCAATTTTATATCCTAATGCCCCCTCCATCATACCTGATTTTTCAATTCTTTCTGCCAATTCTTCACTAATCTGAATATTAAAAAATGTCCAACCAAATTTTTCAAACGGCTTTTCAATTGTGTGCCCATTTTGCACATTGCATTCTATTTCTAGATCTATCAATGCTTGTCTCACTATTGAAATTTCGTTCTCATAACTTCTGGTACTTAGCTGAAATAACGGATTCAAGATTTGTTAATCTATTGAAAATTATCTTACCAATCTATATTGTTTGATGATTTCATTTATTCATTTCTGCATATAATTACTCGACTTCCAGAGATTAGCAAGTATAACTGTCTAAAGAAATTTACACAGTAATTATCGATAAAATCTGGTCTTTATCACTAAAGCATTTTTTATTTTCTAGACAAATTGGACATACCAGCCATACATGATTATAACGACTGCCTTTGACTCCCGTGTAAGTCACCTTATACTTTGGAGTATGTCGCTCTTCACAGAGATTCATTGTACAATTTCCTTTGTTTGTTGTTTTATTTTCATGACAACATGTTTTGTCATTTTTAGCAAATCAGACATGTTAGAATCTGCCTCAAATTGTTCTTCCATGAATATAGTTATGAGATGAAATAGATAACCAGATGTCAGTTTGGAAAGTTACAATCATAATCCAGGCATGTTCAGATATAGAAGATAAATTGCCATAGAAATTATTTTAGTTCAGCAAGGGCCTTGACTACGTCGGTTTTGCTTATAATTCCAGATAATTGATCATTAATCAATACACCTACTCCATTGATACTATTATCAATCATCTCAGTGCAGGCCATGACGAGATCATCATTATAATCAATTGAGACAATATTTGGAGTCATGACATCTTTTGCAAGAATAGTTCCACCAAATCCACTTTGAGTCAAAAATCCTTTTCTAGGAAAAACTACTGAAATTAAAGGATCAGAATTATCCAACACATTATTGTCTTTTCCCATAGTCATTGAAATTCTAAACAAATCCCCAAAAGTGACAACACCCTTGGCTTTATTTTCATTATTTTTTATAATTAATCTAGATACTTTATCTTCAATCATTTTAGAGACTATTTTGTAAAGAGGATCATCCAGATACATTGAAGAATATGATACTGTCATTACATCTCCAACTCTTTTGTGACCAACATAATTTTGAATGTAATAACGAGTGAGATCAGTCTTTGTAACAATTCCAATAGTATCAGAAGAAGACACACCAACAGAGCCAATATTTTTAGTGTTCATGATATGCGCTACGTCTTCAACTGGAGTAGACTCGTTTACCTGAATTAGTGGTTTTGCCACATCAGATACTGGAATTTCAGTTAGATTCTTTTCAGAGTCATTTACCAGTAAAAAAAATCCTATATCTTTTTCGGTGATGATTCCCACGATATCACCCGAATCACTAGTTGTAAGAAGACGGCTTATTTTTGAATTAGCCATGTGAGACATTGCTTTAAAAAGTGAAGCAGAATTTTCAATAGTTATGGGTTTTTTCATTATTTGTTTTACGTTGCTCATATGAGAACTAGTTTCTCAGAGCTTAAAATGCAAGTGATGATTTCTAGAAATGAAATTCAATGTTTAATTGAAATACAAGATAAAATAAACGGGGTTTTAAAACATCAAAAATTAGGCTCAAAATCCAATCTAGATAAATTTTTCAAATAATACAAACCACACGAATGCAAATTCAAAATTTATAAAAAAAGCAATAGAATTCATATACAGATTATATCATTTCAATCGCTATAAGATGAGCAAAAATTTTTGGCATGATATAGAGTCAGGTATAGATATTCCAGAAATAATCAATGTAATAGTAGAGATTCCAAAGGGATCTATGAACAAATACGAATATGA
>CALKVM010000052.1:0-7507 GCA_938049695.1 uncultured Candidatus Nitrosoarchaeum sp.
TCCAACTTTTAATTGAGATGCTTTTTTGATAAATAATTCGATAAAGTCTTTAGCAATATTTTTACTAACAAAGAATCTTTTAGATGCAACACAACTCTGACCGCAATTAATGAATCTGCCTTTAACTGCTCCTTCTGCAGCTTTTTCAATAATTGCATCATCTAGTACGATAAATGGGTCACTTCCTCCAAGCTCCAAAACACATTTCTTTAAATTCATTGCAGCTCTTTGTCCTACCTTAGCACCCGCATCTGTGCTACCTGTAAATGTCACCGCATTAACATCCGAATCTATAAGATGATTAGCAGATTCTACACTTCCTACTACTGTCTGAAATATCCCATCTGGTATGCCTGATTCAGTAAATGCTTTTTCAATCTCAATACCTGTTTGCATAGTCACTCTAGATGGTTTCATCACTATGACATTACCTGCCATTAAACATGGTGCAGCAAATCTTAGAGCTTGCCAATAAGGAAAATTCCAAGGCATAATTGAACCAATCACGCCAAGTGGTTCAAAAGTAAGAAAACTTTTTCTTGCATCTGTGTTTAATACTTCATCAGCAAGAAAACTATCTCCATGATCTGCATAAAACTCCAATGCCCATGCACATTTTTCAATTTCACCACTTGATTCTTTGATTGTTTTTCCCATCTCAGATGTTGCAACTTTTGCCAATTCCATTTTGTTCTTTTTTAAATATTCAACTAATACGTAGATGTAACTCCTACGTTTTTCATAATCTTTTTTCCATTCTGGAAAAGCTCTTCTTGCCTTTCCAACTAATTGGAATACTTGCTCTTTATCCATTGGTGTGTATTTTGCAATCTCTTCACCAGTTGCTGGATTTGTTGTAGTTATTTGATTCAGGTTTTTACCACCAAATTCTCCTATTTAATTCAGTGACTTCTTTCTCAAATTTTTAGATGCCTTGAAAGTATTTTTTATATATAATTTAATCATAATATGAGTAAATTCTTCATACGCTCATTCTGAATTGGTATTTTTTCTAAATATTATATAATACTAGAATGTTTGTTGCATATCTTTTTTAATTTCATCAATTTTTTTTGAATATGCCTTTTTTGATTTATCATTTTTTTTTAAATTCAATACACTTCCACATGATGGACACTTGAACATTCCTTCTAATGCGTCCTCAAATGTAACTCTGTGACAATCTTCATTTCCACAATGATAAAAATCTGAATAATTTTCATAATCAAATCTTTGTTGTAGTCTTTCTGTAATTTTCTTTTTTTGGCTCTCTATGAAATGTTCTACTTCCTCTCTACGTGTTCTCCATCTGTAAACAAACCATCCTTTACGTTCATCTTTGACTCTAATTCCAGTGATGAGTGATTTTCCAAATAGATCATACAATACTTTTCTAACCATGTTGATCCTCAAACCCGTAGAACTAGCAATTTCCTCATCTGTAGCATCTTCTGCCTTCAAAAGTGATCTTGCAACCTTGAGATATTCGTCTCCTCCTATCATGGATGCGATTCTAACAAAAGGATCTTCGTATTTGTCTACCAACTCTAGTCACTGCTGATTTTCTATTATTAATCCCTTGTTCCGTTTACTAGGACATTTTTACCTTTTCTTGTGGGTATGATCTTTCTTTTAGCCCCTGGAAAACTATTTTTAAACTGCTCTCCTTTTTGAATACGATCAAGAAGTATAGCTAAAGCACTAATCTCTGAATGAGGCTGATTTCCTATTCCTACGTTGTAATCTGCAAGTTCATAGATTTCTCTAGGTACTTTTTCTGCACCTACTACTATTAGTAAATTTTCTTCTTTTCTAAGTTGCTCATCTACATCATTGATACTTTCTCCGTACATAGTGAGATGGACTATTTTGTATTCTTTTTTTTTATTTTTTACAATTGACTTCCAATTATCAATAAACTCAACAACAAAATTGCCGCCCCATGTATTATTGATTTTTTCTAAAGTATCTTTAATCTCTGGATTTACTTCGGTCATGAATATTTTCGCACAACCAAAAGCTCTTGCAACTAGAGCTACATGTGTAGTTACTCTATCATCTCTAACAAGACGTTGTCCGATCCTTACAACCTCAATTACCATACATGTTGTCAAATCCTTTCGGAGTCTCTTTTTTGAATTCTGGTGATTTTTGATTTTGAATAATATTTTTACTTAGATCTTTTAACTCATTAACATTATATCCTGTTTTAGCTGATACTGCAATTTGTTTTTTATAACCTTTTAAATTAAGAATCTCTATTTTTTCTTCAATTTCATTAGTTGTCAATAAATCTGATTTATTTAAAGCATAAATTATCTTATCCATTTCAACTCCCAATTCACCCAAAGTTCGCATACAGCTTGCAAATTTCTTTCTTAAATCAAATAATGAATCACTAATGTCAACTACAACTATTATTACATCAGTGTGAATCAGTTCCTCTAATGTAGATTTGAATGCATCAATCATGTATGCAGGTAATTTACTGATAAATCCAACGGTATCTGCAATTAAAAATGGTTCATGATCAATGGAAAATCTTCTTGTAGTTGTAGAGAGAGTTGTGAACAGACTACTACTTTGTTCTTTGGACTCTCCTGTAATTTTATTAAACAATGTAGTTTTTCCAGACGACGTATATCCTGCAAGAGATATGGTTTTGAATCCAAGTCTTTTTCTTCCCTGTCGATGAAGCTCTCTTTGTTTTCCAGCTTTTTCAAGTTTTAATTTTATAGATTGCATTCGATGTTTGATATCATCATGATAAACATCAATCTCAAATTTTCCTATTCCCATAAACCCTGGTTGCTCTCCCATGTTAGATAGACGCACTTTTTCTTTAGCCCTGACCAGTTCATATCGTAGTTGGGCCAACTTTACTTGCAATTTAGATTCAGCACTGGATGCTCTACTTTCAAAAATTTCAAGAATTAGTGCTTCTCTATCTAAAATTTCTCTATGTAATACAGAGGCTAGATTATAATTTTGACTTGGCTTTAGTATTTCATCAAAAACAATAACATCTGGTTTGAGTTTTCCTGCCATCTCTTCTAATTTCTCTAAAACCCCTCCACTAATTCCGTACTTTGGTTTCTTTAGAAAATGTTGTTTTATTGTATGTATAACTTGTATTCCTGCAGCATCACATAACCCCATAGCTTCAGTCACAGCGTCTTCTTTATCATATGTAATTAGTATCGCAGTATTCATTTTAATTACAATATTCCCATTATTACTCAAGTTAAAGCTTCACTAATTTTTTCATTACAAAAAAAAGTGCTTTTGGTAATGGATTAAGTGTTCCATAGTATACAGTATCTTTACTTTTCTTAATGTCAAAATCATTCTCAAAATAATTTACTATTTCCTCTTTGTAAAATTTATGAGGTCCTTTATCATCTGGCATATTTTTCTCATTTTTACTCATACATTTCAAAAAAATTATTCCATTTTTCTTTAAAATTCGTTTTATTTGATTTAGATATGTTATTCTTTCATCAGATGACAACACATGAAAACACCCCCTGTCTAATATGTAATCAAAAGATTCACTTTCAAACTTTGAATTGAGAATATTATCTATTACAAAATTTACATTACTTGTAGGTACTTTGGCCTTTTCAATAGCAGATGGAGATACATCAGAACCAGTTACCTTAAACCCCTTTTTAGCCAACTCTATTGCTTGTGTTCCCGGTCCTGTCCCAAGATCTAAAAATATTCCTTTTTCCAAGAACCTGATTTCATCAACCATGTCTAAATCTAGATTCTTTTCATACCATGGCATTGTTTCTACTTTATTTTGCTTATAGTATTCATCCCAATCTGGGAATTCTTTTTTATTATCTGACAATGTCATTATGGTGCCTATTTTCACGCATAATCATACTGTTTTCTTTAATGATTTTTCTATATTCATGTTAAGAACAATTTCTGCTATGTCGCTAGCATATTCTGAAATTCTCCTGATATTTTCCGTCATTCTTCTAATTCTATAGATTTCTTCATCATCTTTGAGCGATTTTGATGCATCTCTTACTTTTCTCTCATATTTTACAATTTCATTTGTCTTTTCAATTGTTTTTTCAGCTTGTACATAATCTTCTTTGAATAATGCTAAACATGAATCATCTAAAACAGATAAAGCGAATTCATTCATTTCTTCAATTTTTTCTACTATGTTTTCCTTTACTGGTTTTTTGAATTCCAATATGTCTTTTGCAATAAATGCTGCATGATCCCCCGTTCTTTCAATATTTTTTACAACTAATCTATACCCAAGACAATCTCTGGCATTTCTAAAACCCATCTCTTTTAACATATGTTCATTTTGAATTGCAATTTTTAACTGTCGAATAATATAAAATCCAAATCTATCTACCTCATCATCTGTGTTAATTACCTCTTGTGCAAGCTCTAAATTATTTTCCCTCATTGCTAAAATTGCATCCTTTGACATTGATTTAGCCAGATGAATCATTCGCTTGAATGCACCATCAACAGAGAGTTCCAATAGATTGACAAGAACCTGAATTGTAATTCCACTACTGGAATCTGAAATAATTTCAGACCCCATTAACATTCTTTTTACAGCTTCTTTTACAGTATTTCTTTGATTTGGATTTAACCTTCCAGTTTTTGGTTTGATATTGATTGTTTTATAACCTAAAAAATACAAAGAAATTAATTTTCTTACAATTGATACTGTTTCCTCATCATCTATCTCAATTGTAGCATCTTCTTTCTTTTGAGATCTTGTTTCAAATTTTGGTGGGTAAATCTCTAATGTTGATGAGTCTTTTCTTATCATTCTAATCTGGTCTCCTTTTTTTAACCCAAGATCCATAATCCATTGTTTAGGTAGTGAAACTATGTATGATGACTTGCCTGTAAACTGAATTTTTCTTGTTTCCTCTCTTTCTTCCATAAACTACATTAAAAAATCCTATCTATATAGTTATTTTTAATAATATATACTAGCATTGAACTAATATTTAGAA
Organism: uncultured Candidatus Nitrosoarchaeum sp.; assembly: GCA_938049695.1. GTDB lineage: Archaea > Thermoproteota > Nitrososphaeria > Nitrososphaerales > Nitrosopumilaceae > Nitrosarchaeum. Next base: position 5,004 of record CALKVM010000052.1, read on the forward strand.
AAGATCGTAACATGCCTATGGACCAAGTTCTAAAATTAAAGTATACACTTGATGCATTATTTGGAGATGGTGTTTCAAAGTATTTACCTAAAAATATTGAAATAATTTTCTCAAGAAAAACTGGTAGAATTAGAACTGTAACACACCAAGGAAAATTATTGTGTACCTTGAGAATTGATGGTGGTCTTGCTATTAGTCCTTATTTCGCTCAGATTTTGTTAAAAAGTAAGAAATTCAAAGAAAACTGTTTAGAAATTAATCAAGATGCAGCACCATTTGTTAAAGAAGGAAAATCTGTATTTTGTAAACACGTTGTATGGTGTGGTAAAAATATACGAATTGCATCTGATACTCCAATATTGTATAAAGATAAGGTAATTGCAGTAGGAAAAGCAGTTTTGTCTTCTGAGATGATTTCTGACTTTAATAGGGGAATGGCCATTAGAGTTAGAGATAGTTTAAAAAGTCATAGCGGAGAACTATCACCATGATGCGCGGTGGTAATCGTGAAATGCGAAGAATGATGGATAAGATGGGACTTGATATGAAAGAGATCCCAAATGTACAACAGGTAATCATCAAGACTGATAAAAAAGAGATCATTGTATCAAAACCATCCGTTACAGAGATGAAGGCAAAGGATAATTCTATTTTCACAGTTACTGCAGATAGTTATGAGGAACGAGAACTGGATGTCCCAATATTCTCTGATGAGGATATTCAGTTAGTTAGTCAACAAGCTGGTGTAGATGAAGAAAAGGCCAAAAATGCACTGGAAGAGGCCAAAGGCGATCTAGCAAGAGCAATTCTACTTTTGACTTCTGGATAATTTTTGTTCTCATTTGTGCCTAAAAATACATCCAAATTGAATGATTTAAGTAATGGATTTGAAGAAATTGGGGTATCATGAGCAGTATGCCTGAATCAAAAGTAACTGGAATTATTCAATCGTTAAATGGATTAGAAGATGATCTAGATTCTCTTAACAGTAAAGTTGCAGACATGAAAAAACAACTATCCGTAAAGGCATTAAATGAAATTGACAAACTTTTAGAAAAAACACGAGAAATGGCTACAAAAGAAGCTGAAATAATCATAAATGCCTCTAAAGCAAAAGCAACTACAGAGTCTGCAAAAATTACCAAAGAAGGACAAGTGAAACTATCTGAAATTCAATCAAATATTGATGCACATTTTGATGAAGCAGTAAAACATGTAGTATCAACTGTTTTGAAAGCATAAACCTAATCCCATATTTTACTTTAATATTATTCCATTACTTGATACTCGTGTTGAAATTACAACCATATGTAACAAACCATACTGTAGATTTCCAACTTCACTAAATACTCTGAAATTATATTTTGATCTCCATACTTTCTGAATATGTTCCAAATTATGATGTATATTTGGTTTTAACAATAGGAGATACTGTACAAAGAATGAATCTTTCTATATTTTATTTTGGATGAGTGATTAAAAGATCATCTGATTCATTTGTTAAAAAATTAGTATTGTACATTATCAAAGTTTTAGATAGTTTGAGAGTCAAACATAAGATAATCAAAGTTGGAAATGGTAAATGAATATAATAAAAGAAATAGTTATACTGCTTAATCTGAAAATTTGTTTTTCTTTTGAGTTGGAATTTGTTGACGAATATATAATTAATCTTAAAATTAGAAATTTTAATCACAGAGGAAAATATGCCATGCTTTCAGTAAACCATATCTCATAAAGAGAATGTTATGGATATCTTATTTTACCATTTTTCTATAACTGGATAATTTTTTCTAATTTTATAATTAATCACAATTCGTATAAACCGAATTAATTTTCTTATGTACTGTGATAAAACAAGTATTATCTATTTTCAACAAATTTTTAATTAAATTATGAAATTTTTAATTACAATTATAGCGTCCATATTTATCAAAAAAAATTCATCTGAAATTAGCTATACATATTTATTGAAGATTTTGTATTTTTCTTGCAAACAATTAACAATGATCGTACTATAATATGAAATTATTTCACTATTTTTATTGATATTTTCAATATTTTATCGATCCATGCTTATATAGTTATGAATTCTATATTAATTACTAAGATGACTTGTAAAGGAATTTGCGTTAGATACAAGGCTCAAAAGCCTGTTGGAACCGGAAGGTATGCTTCTGGACAACGACGATGCCAAATTTGCGAAATATTCATCAAATGGGAAGGTCTTTGGTGTCCATGTTGTGGATACAGATTAAGAACAAAACCACGAAATCTCAAGTACAAAGCAAAACTTCGTGCAAGAGTAGAAGCTGATTCTATTGAAGCAAAAGCAAATGCTGAAACTCAATCAGAGATTGAAGATGTTATAGTAGTTAAGGCTAAAGCACCAAAAGTTGCTAAAGCACCAAAAGTTGCTAAAGCACCAAAAGTTGCTAAAGCACCAAAAGTTGCTAAAGCACCAAAAGTTGCTAAAGCACCAAAAGTTGCTAAAGCACCAAAAG
>CALKVM010000053.1:0-7196 GCA_938049695.1 uncultured Candidatus Nitrosoarchaeum sp.
AAAATATTATGTTCAATACATTTCATTTGCAACACTATCATGTGCTATACTTGTACGATCAGAGGCATTGTTTTTGATACCAATATTTTTTGTAATATTTTTTCTTCGTTCTGGAATAAACAAGAAATCGTTTTTTAGTTTTTTTATTATTTTAGGCATTATTACATGTATTTTATTACCTGCTTCAATAATACGATCAGAACATATTGGAAATGATGGAATTACAGCGAGAATTTCGAGTGGAGTAACTCACATAACTGAAACTGCAAATGGAAATCAAGCTCAGATATTTTCAATTGTTGTAAATGGTATTATCAATATGTTAAAATTTTTAGCATGGTCTCAGATACCATATCTAATTTTCTTTGTACCAGTTGGATTAATTCTATTCATTAAAAGTGGAAATAAATATGAGAAAGCTTTGATTTTAGTAGGAATTTCTGCTTTAATTCCTACCATTTACGCATATTCATTTGCATCTGACTCACGATATATTTTTCCAATATACCCAGTTTTTTGTATCATGTCAGTTTATTCGATAAAATATTTTGTACAGAAAACTACTAAGCCTAAATGTATCACAATTCTAATTTTTTCAATTATTATTGTATCATCAATTTTCTATCTTAATTGGAAAGATATTGACAAAGTTCATGAATTAGAAGCGTATGATTTAGCTTTAGAAATATCAAATAGAGCGTCAATTGTTAATGTATTTCCTCCTGAATCATCTTATCTTAATGTAGTTGGTTTAACAAAAATAGAAAAATTTCCTACATCAAGTAATGACTATATGAAAAAAAGAATTGAACAATATTGGTATAATGAAACAGATTCAATAAATGATGTGATCAAACTTGGAAAAGAGAATGGTTCAACTCATCTAATAATTGATGATAATCAAAACCGTCCACAGTTTGTAAAAGATATTTTAATCAATGAAAAGAAATTTCCATATTTAATTAAAGAGTTTGACTCATTAGAACATGGTTACAAATATCAATTAAAAATTTACAAAATAGACTATGAAAAATTTAATTTAATGAATGAAATAAAAAACAAGTGATAAAATCAAAAATTACAATTGAAGCACAGGCTATAATGAAGCAGAGACAATAAAAAGAGATCTGTATTCATTACTTACACAGACGTTATTGATTTTGACTTAATAATTTTAAAGTTTTACCTGTGAACGTTCTCCAAGTAAAAATTGAAGTTTTTTTGGATCCTTTGAATCCTCAATTTCTGAACCAGTTGCAATTATACTATTATAGAGATATGTTTTTGTGTTAATTTTACAATCATCCATAAGTATAGAATTTTCAACATCACATTTCTGTAAAACACATTTGTTTCCTACGCTTACATATGGACCAAGTCTTACCGCTGGGCCTATAATACAATCCATACCTATCACAACAGGGCCTGTAATTATAGAATCGCTTGTTATTATGGTGTTTTTTCCAACTACTATATTTCCATGTATTATGGAATCCTTATCAATTAAAAATTGATTTTCGTGTCCTATTGAGTCAAGTACTAGCCGATTTGCATGAATAATATCTTCTGGCGTTCCGGTGTCTTTCCACCAACCAGTAACTAGATCATATTCTATTTGATTTCCTTGCATCATTAAAAGTTGTAGTGCATCTGTAATTTCCAGCTCTCCTCTCCAAGATGGCTTTAACTCATCAATTATATTAAAAATTTTTGGAGTTAGAAAGTAAATGCCAATTATTGCGAGATTTGATTGTGAATTTTTGGGCTTTTCAATTATTTTTTTTATTTTCTTTCCATCGAATTCTATAATACCGAATCTTGAAGGGTCTTCTACCTCGCATAACAAAATCATTGCATCTGAATTAGATGATTGGAATGTCTTTGTGTAATCGATTAGATCCTTTCTTAGAATATTGTCACCTAAATATACAATAAATTTGTCATTACCGATAAAATCTTGACATAATTTTATTGCGTGTGCTATTCCTTTTGGTTGATCTTGGTAAATGTAAGTAATTTTTACTCCAAATTTTTCTCCATCACCATAATATTGTTTTACTTTATCCGGATAAACATCGCCTATAATTATACCAATATCAATGATTCCAGCAGCTTTGATATCCTCAAGTGCATATTGAGACATAGGCTTGTTTGCAATTGGAAGTAGTTGTTTTGGACCTGTATGAGTAAGTGGTCTTAGTCTAGTTCCATGACCACCATGCAATATTACACCTTTCATTATTCCTATCTTGTTTTTTTATTCCATTATTAATTTGCTTAGTTAAGATATCAATTTTGTGAAATCGACAATACTTTCGGCAATCCGTTGCGGTTTTTCATTTAACATGGTTTGTACTTTAGTAACATCAAGTGAAGAATCACTTGGTCTTTTTGCCTTCCAGATCATTTCTTTCATTGTTATTGGTTTGAGAAGTTTTTTGTCTAGATTTAGTTTATCTGCAATAAGCGATGCCATATCATATCTAGATATTCTTGATGCGCCTGCAGTATGAAATATTCCAGTTAGTTTTCTTGTTGAAATTTCAATCAACATTTGACTTAGGTTAGGAACATATGTTGGCGAGGTATACTGATCAGTAAGGATTGTAATTTCTTTTTTTTGTCGAAGATTTTCAATGACCCATATTGGAAAGCTTTGTTTTGTTTTGTGAACTCCAAATGGGGTACTTGTTCTTGCAATACACCATTTGGAATTAAGATTTTGTATTGTTTTTTCGCCCTCTAGTTTTGACTTGCCATAAAATCCAATTGGGTTTGTGGGATCGTTTTCTTTTCTCAATCCTTTTGTTCCATCAAAAACATAATCAGTTGACAAATAAACAAAAAATGCATCACACTTTGCTGCTTGGCTTGCCAAAATTTGTGTTGCTTTTGTATTTATTGTAGATGTTAGCTCTTGTTTAGATTCACATAGATCAACATTTGTTATTGCTGCCAGATGAATGATGGATTCTGGTTTTATTTTCTCTATTACTTGTTTGATATTTACTAAATTTGTCAAATCAAGTTGTATTGGTATTCCATGATCTGGAATTTGCTCATTATAACAAGAGTATACTGTATGATTTTGTTCTAAATCTTTTACGATTTGACTTCCAACAAGTCCTGCAGATCCCGTGATTAGAAATTTCATCAGTTAACTGTCCAAGGTTGCGAATGAAGTGTTTTCTCATCTGCCAGCGGTTCCCACCAGGACTTATTTTGCAAATACCAATCTATAGTTTTATTTAGCGCATAATCAAAGTCGTATTTTGGTTTCCAGCCGGTTTCTTTTTGGATTTTTGTGGGATCTATAGAATAACGCTTATCATGTCCAGGCCTATCGCCTACATATTCAATCAAATCTGTTGATTTTCCCATATGTTTTAGGATCTTTTCCACTATGATCTTGTTAGTTAATTCATTCCATGCGGCAATGTTGTAAACTTCACCTAATTTTCCTTTTAAAATCAAAGATTCAATTGCCAGTACATGGTCCAATACATATATCCAACTTCGTACTTGGTCTCCGTTTCCATATAACACGACTTTAAGATTTTTGTATGCTCGAATTATTGTTTTTGGGATTAATTTTTCTGGGAATTGATATTCTCCAAAATTATTAGTACATCTTGTCGTTATGCATTTTGTTCCATATGTTTTTACATATGAATAGACTAGAAGATCGGCTGAAGCCTTTGTTGCTGAATATGGGTTACTTGGATTTATCATACTACTTTCAGTAAAGGATTTCTTGTTTTCGGCATCGCCGTATATTTCATCAGTAGATACATGCATGAATAATTTATCATATTTTCTTGTAGCTTCAAGCAACGAATATGTTCCCATTATGTTTGTTTCAATGAATGGTTTTGGGTTTTGTATGCTTCTATCAACATGAGTTTCAGCAGCAAAATTTATCAGAATATCTGCATCTTTTGAATACTTATTGATGATATCTTGATTGTTTATATCATTCTTGACAAATTGATAATTTTTACTATTTTCAACCAAATATAGATTAGATAAATTAGAACCAATTGAAAGATTATCTATGTTTATGATGGAATCATTTGGATAATTTATAATGTGATTTCGAATAAACGCACTTCCAATGAATCCTGCACCTCCACAAACAAGTAACTTCATTGATAATCACTTGTGAGGCAATGCATTCCACTCAAATGGTTGTTTTGTTCTTGGATTAATTATAGTAGGATCATTCCATACCCTTCTTTCTTCATCTGGATTTTTGTAATCATATAATTTTGTAGTAAGATAGACTACTATAGCAGGTTCGGATCCTATTGATTTAAAACCATGATAATACATTCCTGGGACTCTAACACACTGAGTTTTTTCATCACTAGATATAATTTCATCCATACAACCTCTTGTTGAAGAATCTAGCCTATCATCATACACACAAATTTTGGTTGCACCTCTTATTGTAATGAAGTAATCAACTTGCCCTCTATGATGTCTGTGCCAAGCTCGTATCATACCAGGATATGAATAAGACAAATTAACCTGCTCAATTTTATCTTCAGATTCAATAAAGTCAGACCAATCATTTCTAAGTATTTCGGCAAAAGAACCTCGTTCATCAGGAAACTTGATTATTTCCCTTATTTTTACACCGGGGAGCATTAATGAGAAATATTTCCCATTACTAAAAAAGATTTAATTTTCTTCCTAATTTTATGATCATACATCAGGTTGAGAATTAGTTGATTACACATAAATAATATTGAGAAATTTAACGTATGGTTAAATGCAAAAATTCAGAATTTTATAGATCATTCATGAAAAAATCCCCATACTTCAACCATTTTTTATTAAAATCAGTAAGCCATTTTTGATTTCGTGCCAAAATTTTCTAGGTAGGAAATGAAAACTGGTCATGAATTACTATGGAACGATGAATGAAAATGGTTTTTTGGTGAGACAGAAATAGATTAAAGAGCAATTGGATTAATAAATAAAATGAAAAACCAAGAAATGAAATCAAAAATTACAATTGGAATGCCTGTACATAATGGAGCAGATACAATAAGAAGAGCTCTTGATTCATTACTTACGCAAACATATAGTGATTTTGAATTAATTATATCAGATGATGCATCAACAGATTCTACACCATATATTTGTCTAGAATATGAACAAAAAGATAAGAGAGTTAAATACATAAAAAAAAATAAAACAGTTGGCTGGATTTGGAATTTTATTTTTTTAGTAGAACAGGTAAAAACAGAATATTTTTTTTGGGTAGCACAAGATGATTATTGGGATCCAAAATTCATTGAAAAAAATTTAGAAGTACTTGAATTGCATTCTGAAATTGTTGCCAGTATTAGTGACATAAAATTAGTTGGAAAAAACATTAAAAATTATTACACAAATCCAAACGAGTGTAATTCAAATAATTCAAAATGGGAATTTGTACGTCCATATATAGGCACATATGAAGAAAAAATTGAAGAAATATTAAAATTTAATTGGAGTTTAAATCTATATTCAATCTTTAGAACTGAGCAATTAAAAAAGTGCATCATAAGAAAAACATTCGCATCTTGGGATTTTGCGCTTATGCTAAAAATTATCAAGTTTGGTGATTTGTATGTTTTAGATAATGTTTTGATGTTTAGAGATACTGGTGGAATTACATCTACAAAATCCGAAATTGAATTAATGAAAAGACAAAATTTTGGTTGGTTTGGAACATATTTTCCATATATTCCTTATACTATATGGTGTATGAAAAACTTAGGATTAAGAATTTTTTTAAAACATATTTCACATTTTACATATCTAAATGTTCATACCGCAAAAAAAATCACGAGAGAGTTATTTTATAAAATTAGAAAGTAATTTTTAAATTTAATTTTTAATAGTTTTATTAGGTTGATGAGTTCTCAGGAATATTTTTTCCAACTTTGCCTCCTTTAATAAGAATATCAAGTTTCTTGTTAATTTCAATAATCTCTTCTATGGATTTATCATCTAGTTTTTCATTGTTATTTGATTTTATTATATATTCAGTCATTTTATGCAGTGTTGGGAATAATGCTTCAGTATACCATCCGGGGGGAATTTTATACATATATGGATTACTTTCAAGCTGTATTTCAGCCTCCGTTCCATATGCAGCAGTTTTACGATAATGAAGCCAACCAACAAATACAAGAAGTGGAAAAACCACTGATCCAATAATGATTACATAATGAGCAAAAGATGGAAAAATAAATTTAAGTTCAGGTATTTTTTCAATTGCTAGAAAATAAGTTACAGTTGCAGTGTTAATACCTGCAAATAATAACGAAAAATATGTCGACCAACCAACTCTAAAATATAAGAAAATCCTGAAACCAAAATTTTCTCTCATCGTATTATATTTTTTTAGATATATATCAATTTAAAAATTACTAAAAATAACCTAATTGATTAAAATGGATTTAGTAAATCCAGTAATGAGTATTTTATAGGATTTAAATTTACTTTTTATGAATAGATTTTATTCCAGTAGCACTAATTCCACTTTCAATTTCTTTAAAACTGGTAATTTTTATTTTAGTATCACTATACCACTTGCGTACTTCATCTGGTGTATGTCTGTAAGCAAATTTTGGATAATACCAATCAAAGTTTACACCTACGCTTCTATCAAAATTATCATCTTCAGCCCAAAAACATTTCAAAAAATGCCAGTAGATAAATCTCTGCACATCATATGTACCTGCCTTAATGTTAAGTAATTTAATGTCATGGGGTATGATGATCTTCTTTTTTAGGTTAGATAGAGACTTTCCTAAAATTGTCATGTCTTTTGAAAATTCTACACAATCACTAACAGACATTTTTGTTGTCTTGGAACGAATGTAATCATCTGCAAATTCTCTTATTGGAGCCTTTTTGTTGTAAACATAGATGGAAATATGACCGTATCTTTTGAGAAATTTTGTCAGATATTTGAATGATGTTTCAGTATTTTTTGTGTGATGTAACACCTGATCAGAATAGACATAATCAAAAAAGCTCTTTTTAAACGGAAGTTGACGCAAATCTGCTTGCAAAAAATGTATGTTTGTAGCACCACCATATTTCTTATACGCAAAATTTACAGACTCACTAGCATCTATTGCAAATACAAGTGCTTGCTTGTTGGTAGATAGAAAATTTGCGCTATTACCAAGACC
>CALKVM010000054.1:0-7168 GCA_938049695.1 uncultured Candidatus Nitrosoarchaeum sp.
AGCCACGCTGCACACAATACATCTTTATCTGTAACTCCCAAGTTTTTGAGTCTGTTTACAACCCCCTCTAAATGATCAGAATATGGAGTAACTCCGTCTTTTCTTTTTTGATTCTTGTGTTTTTCCTGGGCAAATTTTTTTGCACCTAGTATAATATCGGTAGTATCTTCCATCACAATACACTTTCTTCTCTGTTATGTAGAGGTTTATTCTGTAATTCTCTCTAAATCAATTATTTTGAATTCTAAAATATATGTGAAAAATGCTTCATAATTCGGCAAACTCATCAATAATCAGATATAGCTTTTCTGTTAATCATCAGCAATTGATTATTCTACATTCTAAGATATATGGGTATTATACTTGATATTTACTTGACAACCCATACGTTTTTCATATGTAGAAAACTAATGATTCTTCATGGCTAATCTTGACGTTTTATATCGAAATGTTGCTGCCAAAGTTATCAAAAGATGTCATGGTAGTATCAAAATCACAAAACACGGTAAAATTTTAGAAGTATATGATGTACACAGACACATTTGGAGTAAAGGACTTGCTGGGTTAATCATTAAAGAAGAATGTAAGAATGCAGACTTGAAGGAATGGGAATTTGCATATGTTCGAAACTATGTCATTAAAGAATTGCTTCCTTAATTGTATTTTTTTCTATCTGAAATCTAATATGTGACTTTTCTTATTAGATGCGGTTCTTTTAACATCACTTGATAATCTTTTGCAGCTGATAACTCCACTTCTCTAAGATTGTGATTTGTAATTACTGTTAATGCTTCACAACGTGTGCACAGTATTGTCTGTCCATCAGATCTTCTTTCAAAAACAACATTTTTTTCTAATCTGTCATCTTTTTGGCATGTGGGGCATAATTTTGGTTCTTTTAGTATTGTGATTATTTCCCGAATGTAAATTGTTCTTGGCATTTGTATATTTTATGAAAGTCTGACAAAAAAGAGTTTGTATTTTGATGTTAACTGGCATCCAGCATCTTGCTTCAAACAAAAACCGTTCTTTTAATTATTTGAATCAAAACGTTAGGTATTCAACATATTTCCCAATCTAGCCAATTAACAAATTTGTTTATACTATCAATGAAATATATCTTTGTCATTTCAGATAGAGGATTAAAGAGTTAAAATATCCTAAAATAGAAATTTACGTTACTATTTCATCTAAACGGTCTTCTTCTTGAGCACGTCTTATTTCCATTGCTATTCTTCTGCCCACTCCAAAGGTTTTACCGTATTGATATTTTGTATATGGGCTAGTAGTTGCAACAATTGGATTGCCTGGAACACGAAGTGATACGTCATATACTATTAATTCCAAATCTTTTGTAATCACACTTTGTAGTGAAAATGGTCCTATTATTCCTGGAGCATATTCCTTTTTTACAGTATCTACAAATTTGTCTCCCATCTTGATTACTTTTTCAAGTAGTGACTCTCTGATACTTGCTGGTGTGTGACCCACTTCAATATTTTGTATTTCAATATCTATGTCCAACTGTTGTTTTGCAGGAAGCGCATTATAGTCATGCACATTGGTTTGTAGTCTTCTTTCTATTCCGATAAAATCAACTTGCTTTGATATTGGTGTGTGAAAGAAATTAAAATTCATGTATGTTCCAATTGCTAGTTCTTCTATGCTTGATTTTTCTAAATCTTTTCTAGAGATCAGCCCTTGTTTTATCTTTGCCTCTGATTTTTCTTTATAATCTTTGTATGATGATACAGTAAAGAAAGCACGTTCTAATGGTCTTTTCATTTCTTGAACTTTGACAATGCATGGTCTGTTGATGCTTTTTGGTTCTTTGAATAATTTTGGAAATTTTATCTTTGCTTTTTCTAATAGATAATACTGATTTCGTTTGGCAGTTCTCTCTTCTGCCTGGAATAATTTTCTATTTCCAAATATTGGAACTTTGAATGAATTTTCCAGAGTCTTGTATCCGAGATACACCGTAAGTGATCTATGTGGAATTATTATGGTGTTTGTATCTCTCATTGTTTTTTGAATTTTAGGTGATGCCATGTCTTTGAATTTATTTAAAATTACAATTTCATCTGCTATTCTGCTGAATCTTTGATATGGCTCTTCCCTGCCTTTTTGGCAGTAAACAACGGTCTGAAAATTTTCATCTTTTGCTCCGTCCATGACTTCTAATGCAGAATGACTGCCCATCACTCCTATTCTTACATCGGAGTATTCGCTAATAATTTTTTTAATCTCTGAATTATTAATCACATTTTGACTACCAAACAGGAACTAATATAGCTAATTTTCAATTATTTGGATCGATTATATGATCACAAGATTTTTTTGAAAAGACTTGTAGGTAATCATGTGTTATATTCTCTTGAATTACAGATGGCAGGAGTAATTTTGTTATCTGCAATGACTGTGGGTGGAATTTCTTTATGGTTCAAAAGAAGAAAGGTACAACACAAACTAGATGCATACGATGATGAGGCAGAAAATATCTAACCAAGTGCCAACATTGCTTTGTTAACTAATAGATAAAATACTGTGATATTTCAGATAACTCATAATGAAATTAATAGTTGGTATTACTGGTAGCACCGGCGTTATCTATGGGATTCGTTTGTTAGAGGTTCTCAAGAAATTAGATGTTGAAACTCATCTGATAATGTCTGAGTGGGCTATCAAGTGCATTTCTATGGAGACAGAATTCTCACTTGATCATGTAAAGTCTCTTGCAACAAATACATCTGATGAAAAAAACATGGCATCTAGTGTTTCTAGTGGAACTCATAAAGTTGACGGTATGATAGTTGCACCATGTAGTATGAAAACACTATCTGCAATTGCAAATGGCTATGATGATACTCTTGTAGCAAGAGCAGCAGGTGTCACAATTAAGGAATCTAGAAAACTAATTTTAATGGTCAGAGAAACTCCACTATCTGCAATTCATCTTGAAAATATGCTCAAGTTATCTAGATTGGGCGTTGTAATTTTACCACCTGTTACAGAATTTTATACAAAACCAAAAACTATTGATGATATTGTAAATCATGGTGTTGGAAAATGCTTGGACCAATTTGATCTAGAGCACGGTTTATACCCTCGCTGGGGTACTTTCTAAATTATAATTGCCAAAAATTATTTTTGAAAAAATCGTAAAGACTGATAGAAAAAAAATATTTGAACTTGCAACAAATTATGAAAATTTTCAAAAAATTCTTCCACATTACTATCCATCTGTTAGAATAATATCTGTTCGTGGAAACGTATCTGTTGTAGAAGAACACATACGAATTGGTGGGCGAGAATTAGTTATGATGGTAAAACATGTAATTGATGAACCAATATTGCATGAAATTTTTATTATTGGAGGCGATGCAAAAGGCACTCATATCATTACACGATATGAGGCCATTTCACATGGAACAAAGATGACTCTTGAAGTAGATTGGAAACTAAAAGGTATCATGAAACTGTCTGATTTTTTTGGTAGAAATAAGATTTCAGATGAATATTCTAAAATTATTGATGAATTTATTGTAATTGCAGAATCCTAATCTATCTTTTTTTCTTTGTTTTTAAAATCATTTAACTCTTTTTCTCCCTCAAGCTTGCCTTTCTCAAACTCTCCTTTTGCCTTACCCAAAGTTTTAGCTAGTTCTGGTATTTTCTTTGCTCCAAAGATAAACACTACTGCTAGTACTATGATTATTAATAACTCAGGTCCACCAGGCATTGCAAGAAAAATGCTTTGTAGTGTCATCTGAGGTATATTCTATGATTTAAGATTTAAATCTTTTTTACGTTTTTTGTGCTCAATTACTATCATGCCTCCGAGATAAAGTGCCATCATCGGCACTGCAATAAACCACATGGTAATCCCGCTTCCATCCGGAGTGACTATTGCACCAAAGACTATGATTGCCAGTATTGCATATCTTATGTTTTTTCTCCAAAAAGCATTCCCGACTATTCCTGACATTGATAATGCATACATTATCAATGGAAGCTGAAATGACACACCAAACGCAAGTAAATATTGTAACACAAATGTGATGAAATCCATTATGTTAAGAAATGTGATTAATCCAGATGCATCTCCGTACATGTAAAGAAATTCTAACATGTATGGAATTACTACAAAATATGAAAAGATACAACCTGTTATGAATAATGCTAATGCCGGAAGTGCAATGCTACGTGTAACTTTAATTTCATGTTCTTTTAATGCTGGTTTTATGAACCCTACTGACTCTTTAATTATTACTGGCATTCCAACTACTATTGCCACAAGTGCTCCGACATAAATTTGGGCAAAGAGCGCTTGTCCTGGTTCTGTTTGTATTAATTGAACTCCTTCTGGAACTAAATTATTTTTCATATGATTTGTAATCTGTGCTGCAACATTATTTACTGGATCTAGTACAGGATAGTATAGTTGAAACCCTGCAACATCAATTGGGTATAAATGACATGAAATTATGAATACAAAAATTATTCCTATTACTATAATAATTCGCATAACTCGTTTTCTTAGTTCTTCTAGATGTTGATTGATACCTTCAATTGATGACAACTAAAATCTATCTATCTTAAACTGTTTTATCTATTTGCCTGGAATGGGAAGTAGTTTTGCTTCTGGTAAACCGGCATTTTTGAGTTCTTCTGTACTCAAATCATGAAATTCTAAGGATATGATGGCCTTGGTCTTAAATTTCTGTTCCATGCTTTTTGCTAATGCCGCTATGTCTTTACTGGAATAGATTTCCTTTGAATCTTTGAGAAATATTCTTTCACCTTTTGCCATCTCTTTTCCACCAAATCTCTCTTGAAGAAAACTTGTGATGGAAGGTAATTCACTTCTTGGTATGTTGTTGTAATAATAGGTAATTCCCTTGATTGATTCATAGTCATAAGGTGTGCCGTTTCTATACATGAAAATACCGATAAAAATTGCTTCCACATCTGGTTCCCTGATGCATTTAATTTCCCAATTTAGTAATTTTTCTTCATTATAGACAAATTTCTGCATTTCATCTGCAGTAATCTTCCAATATCTTGATCTTGACAATACGTCATATTCTCAAGTAATCTGATATAAATTCCAATGTCTGGTGATATTCGTATAATTTCAAGAGATATGATTGACTGATTTGGAACTGTATTTTTTAGAAATTATTACTTCGATAACAAGACCTGTGACTATTACTGCCAACACTGCTATTGCAGACCATAATAATTGAATTAATGGGTCTGTGGTTTGTATTGCTGCAGTTGTCATCATGGTATCCTCCATCGGCATTGCTTTGAGAGCCATCTCTGGTGCTTCTGAAGGTATATCTCTCATCATTGAAGTTTGTTCTATGTCTAATTTGGATTCCATTCCTTTTTGAATCATCTGTGATGAAACCCATGCAGCTATGGATGCTCCTCCAAGTGTAGCTAATCTGTGAATTCTTGTAAATGAATTAAAAAGAGATTTGCTCTTTTTTGCAGGCTCGGACATTTTTGATGGTAGGATTATTATTGCAAGCTTGTCCACTGTATAGAACTTCATGTCGTGGGATTTTGTATTTTTTCCAACACTTGTGATTTTTACTATTCCTGACTCTTGCATCTTTTTTAAATGATAAATTACCAGTGGTAATGAAATCTCTATTTTTTGTGATATTTGATTTGCCGTCAATGAATCATCGAATAAAATTTTTAAAATTGCCCTACTTGAATCTGAACTTAATATTTCCCCTACCGCTTTCATCTTTTGATCTTCGGTTGATAAAATTTCCACTCTGTCTGAAATTCCAATCTGTTCATCTCCCACGTCGTCTTTCAATGAACCAGTCCAATCAGAAGTATCTTATTAAGACTTGTTGTTAAAATAGGATTTAATCAAACCTTATCTACAAAAATATATTCGGTATATTATGAAACATTCAAAACAAATCATCACAGCAATCATTGCTGTACTGGTAGTCTCCGTGACTATGAGCGCAATTTCGGCCACACCAAATGTAAATGCACAAGAGGTCACTCCTTTCCCATCTAGGGAAAAAGTGATCTATGTGACAGGAAGTGCAATTTCAAGTGTAGAGCCAGATCTTGTAAACATTAGTTTTGGTGTTGAAATTCAAGAAAAAACTGCTAGTGAAGCACTCGCTACAAATTCTGAATTGATGAATAAAGTAATAGCCGCTATAAAACAAGTTGGAATTACTGATTCAGAAATTAGTACCTCCCAGTTTAACATCTATCCTGTATATGATAACTATCAGGAAAAAGAAACTGGCATTTACACACAAAAACTTGCTGGATACAAAGTAAGCAATATTGTAAATGTAAAAACTGAGAAACTTGACAGTGTAGCTGCAATCATTGATGGCGCAGTAAGTGCAGGAGTCAACAGAGTGGATAGTGTATTTTTTTCACTATCTCCAGAAGTTTACTCCAAACTCAAAGATGACCTTTTAGAAAAAGCGATTCTTAACGCAAAATCAAAAGCAGAAATGGCGTTATCTCCACTAAACTACAAAATAATTGGAGTCAAGGAGATCTCTCTATCTGAATTTTCAATGCCATATCCAACACCAATGTATGATATGGCTTATGGAGGAATGGAAAAATCCTCTGCACCAACACCGATATTCTCATCAGATCAAGATGTTAGTACCAGCGCCAATGTTGTCTTCCTAATAGGAAGCAACTAGTTTTTTTATTTTAAAATTTTAAATTAAAAAATCATACAATGTTGTTTTATCAAACATTTGTGAATTCAAGTATAAAAACACAAATCTGGTAGGAAGACAAATTAACCTCTTTTTAATTTTGCAAATTATTAATGGCTACTTTTAATGTTCACGTGACCATTGAAAACAAACCCGGAATCAGTGATCCTGAAGGTGAAACAATTCTAAATGATCTTGTATTGAAAGGCACACATTCAGCAATATCTAAAATCAAAACTGCAAAAATGCTAAAATTTACAATCAAAGAAAAAGACAAAAAAACTGCAAAAACTAAAGTCCAAGAAATTTGTGATGAATTACGTATTTACAATCCAATGGTGAGTAAAATCACAATTGATGTATTTGATGCTTAGTTGATATTTGATTTTATTTTCTGAATTTTTCAACCTATAAACAATTTTCTGTACTTATAGAACTGT
>CALKVM010000055.1:0-6831 GCA_938049695.1 uncultured Candidatus Nitrosoarchaeum sp.
AGTTCAGAATCAATAGCAGTCTTGGCCTTACTATAGTCAGTGGCAATGTCATGTAATTTTGATTTTTCACTTTCAAGTACGCTTATTTCATTTCTAATCATGGCTCTTTCATCATCAAATTTTTTGATTTCAGAGGTGATTTTGTTAAATGTGTCTTCCTTTGAGGATTTCTGGCTTGTGATTGATCTTAATTTGTTAGATGCCGCAATTGCTTTGTAGCGATTTAGTTCTCGTTCAAGTACGCCGTGGCGAAGTTTTTGATTTCGCTCCTCTTCAAGTTCATCGATTCTTTTTTTAATTTCACCCATCTTTGCAAGAGCGATCTCCAATCTTCTATCAGCATCGTCTAGCTGTTTGATTGCCTCAGTTTTTTTCTCATCAAAATAAGACAACCCAATTAAATCTTCAATGGTGTTTCGTTTTTCTTCTGATGTGAATTCAGATATTCTTGTAACTGTTCCTTGTTGTACTGCGTTTAGTTGGCCCAGTCCAGCATTGGCAACATCAAGAAGATCCAAAATTTGACCTCTGTTTGTTGGTTTTTTGTTTAGATAGTATGTATTCTCACCTTTATCATCCATTTCCCTAGTGATCTCTACCGCATCAGAATCAATTGGAATCTTTCTATCAGAATTATCAAAATGAACACTGGACCTTGCCATTTTAGGTCCATGTCGATTACCTTCTATATCATGTATTAGTGATCTGAGTTTGTCAACTCTCATCATTTTTGGCTTATTTTCACCCAGAGCAAAAATTATTGCGTCAAGAATGTTACTCTTTCCAGAACCGTTAGGACCAGAGATTGAAACTAGGCCAGGTTCAAACATAACAGTAGTGTTTTTGAATCCAAATGATTTGAAACCAAAGATCTCTACTTTTTTAATATGGACCAATGGTAATGATTTTACATTTGGTTGGATAATCGATGGTTAACAAGTTTAGTTGACATAATTGATTAATTTTTCTTGTTGTACTATCATTTTTTTCGTAATGGTAGTCATTATGAAATTAGAATTTGAAATCATGTGTGGATGTATGAGTATGTTGTAGCCCATAAATTGAGCCTGCATATAGATAAATAACATTAAACCAATGCATGATTGTTTTTCAAGGTAGCACAGATTTGGAAAAAACTTTTACCCTAAAATTAGATACGAGTGTAGCCGATCTTATCAATATAGAATAAAAACACAGTCAAATCATAGAAATTTTAAGCGACTATTTACCTTCGACGAATTTTTCACAGTCAATTTTTGCTTGAACATCAGACATTTGTTCAAGAGGATGTTTCATTAAATATGCGCTAGCTGGTATGATTGGACCTCCTATGCCTCTATCAAGGGCAATCTTTGCTAATCTGATAGCATCAATAACAATACCTGCAGAATTTGCTTTGTCATCAACTTCTAAACGAACTTCCATGTTGTAAGGAATGTTAGCCCACTGTCTACCTTCAATTCGCATAAACATGAGTTTGGTGTTGCCTAAGAATGGAATAAAGTCAGAGGGACCAACGTAAATCTGATCATCTGCCAATCTTTCTTTAAGTTGACTTTGAACACTTTCAGTTTTAGAAATTCTCTTAGAGGCTAATCTGTCTTGTTCTTTCATGTTTAGAAAATCAGTATTTCCTCCAACGTTTATCTGATAAGTTTTTTCGATTTTAGTTCCACGGTCACTGCATAATTTAGCCAGTGTTCTATGAACAATAGTAGCTCCCACCTGACCTTTAATGTCATCACCGATTACAGGAATATTTTTTTCTTTGAATTTTTTGGCCCATGTTTCATCAGACGCAATGAAAGAAGGGATACAGTTTACAAAAGCAGTATTAGTGTCAAGGCAAATTTGAGCCCAAAAGGCAGTGACCTGATCAGAACCTACGGGCAAATACGAGACAATTATTTCAACACCGTTATCTTTGAGGATTTGTTTAATTTCTTCTGCTAATTGTTTGTCAGTTTTTGTGGTTTGGAGTGGTTTTATTCTGTTTTCGACCCATATGCCAACTCCATCAAGGGCAGGACTTTCGTAAACTTTGGCATTAGTTTTCGGCATTGTCTCTTTTGGAATCCAGTTGACCATGTTTGGATATTCATAAATTGCTTCATTGAGTGGTTTACCTACCTTGTTATCACCTACATCAAAGCCGCATACAAAATCAATATCGTGAATTCCATATCCAGCCAGTTTATCATGAATTATACCAGTTACTTCTTGAGAAGGGTTTTGTCTATAGTACTCTATTCCCTGAATTAGACCTGCAAAACAATTACCTATACCTACCAAACCTACTCGGATTCTTTTTACCATTCAGAAATTAGTGAGATTATGCAGGTTTTAAGTTTTCTTACATGGAAACACAGTTCATTAATTTCACTGATTCTTTTTAATGATACATTCAATCAGAGTATGAGAAAAATTAGGGATTCCATATGCTAAGTAGGTTCAATTGGAAGATTTCCTTTATCTGAAGAGTGCCGAATTTTACTCACTATAAAATAAATTAATTTGAGTATTGCTTCCAGGACTCCAAGAAACGCAATAAAAATTGTCAACTCTAGCATTACTGGTGGAAAATTATGGATTGCAACAACTATTTTATCAAAATCCAGATTTGGATTCAAGAGCAACGTGAATAGTAAATTGAATGGCAAAAATTTCATAATGTCTTCTGCAAGTTTTTCATTCCAATGCGCAGCTATTCTTGAGGCAGAAATAATGCCAACCATAACGAGTGTTAAAATATCAAAATTAAGTGAAGTGTTTAGAGTCCACATAAAGAAAAAGCAGACAACAACCCACCCATACATTATGATCGGAAAAATTAGAATGTATTTTACAGCATAAAAAATTCTTTGTTTATTTAAAGAGGGTGGAGCTCCACTTGCAGTATATATGATTTTTTTCTGGAATACTTCTCTTCTGCTTAGAACACTGCTTGTCTTCCAGATAAAATAACTAAATAACAAAATTCCAATTGCAACAGGCAGTACATCTTTGAATTTTACTCCAATGTCATATTGTGAAATAGTATGTTCAAAAATATTTAATGATGTAGGGTCATTTGAAACATTTGTTGTGTTAAGATCTTCATTGTTTGATTGACCATAAACAACTAGAAAACCTGGTACTGCAAAACTTAGAATAAACAATATGAAAATTTTATTCATACCCCATCTCATTATGCGAGTTTAAAAATTTTGTATTAAAAATAAGAATCTAATTACTACAGATGGTTAATGTTATGTAAAAAGTCTTGATGCCAAAACCATAAATCCACATATTTTCTATATTGTCTCTCATTTTAGGCATAAAGATGTACATATTATCATAGATAATAATAGACTAGGATCATTCATGATCGGGAACTTTTTGCAATCTTTTTTCCTATTGTACCTGAGATAATTTCTATTCCAATTAAAAGTATATTTGTGGATAACAAGCCACTTATCATTACTATTGGTACATCAGGGTATAACAATCCTATCAAAGTTACAAGCATAATTCCAATCATAATTTTTGAAATTCTAATTGCTTTTACTTTACTTCTATCAATAATTCCTGTTCCAATAAATCGAACACCTTGAATTATTATAAATAGAAAAAGCAACCAACTTGACCTAGATGTTACATCATCGTGAAATACAACAAAAACAAAAAGTGCTATAACAATTGCAGTAATTCCGATACCCACCTCAATCGTTCTTGTCATTTTGGAATCGCCTTTGTTTAAAACACCCATCAATATGGTGATAATGCCAATTAGTAACACAACTATTCCCGGATACGTAACGAAAAGAGGTGATGGGTTAGTTATGTTGAAAAAACGATAACCTGAAAAGACAAGAATACTTGCACCTAATACAATTTTGATAATTTTTATTCTTTCGGATTTTTGAATCAATGTTTTACTTTGCATGGATCTATGCGGAGTATGTGGATTAGGGGATAATTCTGCATGTCTAAAAATTTTCCATCTCTAAATTTAGAAATATGTTAAACAATTTCATATGTTCTACTCCATTGCAATTGGCATAATGACAAACAGGAAAACTGTGATCACAGTAAATGATGCCACACCAATTATAAAACATATTTGATTTAATCTAACAGATGAAAATTTGGTTGCTATACTTCCCAAAAATAATATCGATGCATAAATCACGGTAAAAAGAACATAATTATCTGAATTCTGATTAGCTTGTTGAGCCTCATCCATCTTTGATTCTGCTATTTTTAATTTCTGTTCTGCTTGTTCTGCAAATGTTCGCTTGTACTCTTTCATAACAAATGGATGTGGTGGAGCATTTGGATTATCAAATGGATTTGTGTCTAGCCAAGCTTGAACTGCTGGTTTAAAATCTGGGCGAAACCTTTCAAAATAAAAATCACTTAGTTTTTGATCATCATTATTTACTGCGTTAACATATTCTGTAAACATCATTACGTCTATCATGGTGTATTGTCCCTGTTGGAGATTCAATTCTGATGCTTGCCTGTTTGCTGCATTTACATCAACTAATTTGAATGTCTGAATTCCACCCCACAAAGTAGACTGGTATGCACTCCACGCAGTAAACACTATGATTAATGCCAGTAACATAACGGATAACAATTCCATCCTATTGGCAAATACTTTTTTTTCACTCATGATTGTTTTTTTTCTTGTAGTCCTGCAGCTTTCAGATATTGATGACCAAAATGTGTATCAATGTAATTAATCACATCATCATATCCATTCTCTATGAGTTGTTTTATTGTGTTTGATGAAAAATCAAAGATTTTTTTCGAGGTTTCGTTTTCACTATGTTTTCTTTCAATTCGTATTACTTCGCCTATATTGAATTGTCCTTCAACCATATTTCGATATTTCATAGATTCTACACCGTGCAATTTACCATGACTTTCTGGAAAAGTATCAAGCAAATCATCTATGACACTCTGTTTTACGCCATGAGATTTTGCAATATCAATTAGTTTCTTGCTCAGACCAATAGCATCTGCAACTATCAAAAGTACATTTTGGTCTCTTTCTGATTTATCTGCAAAAGTTATGTCAATATTTCTATTCAAAACTCCGTCAAAATCCCAAGGAATCTCATCAATACGTGACGGGTGTAAGTTTATCAATAACACTCCTAGTTTTGGTACTGATTCTTTCAATCCTTTTATTTTGTACCAAAACTGTCTGTGAAGGATAATAAGTTGCGCTAATGGAGTATTTGCCAACAATCCACCATCCCAGAAATACCGTGTCTTTTGCTCATAGTTTTTTGTTTTAAAATTATAACTTTCTGCCTCTAGTTGAACATAATCATAACTTACAGGAACTGCTGCACTAGCAAGAACATGATCTGAAGTTATACCTTTAGGATAACGGATAATATGTTCAAATCCAATACCAGCATCTTCGTCATATTCATCATCATCATACCCTGTGTCTTTATTCATTATGTATCTACCATATTCTGATTTTCTAGTACCGTCTTTCTTTGCATAACTATCAAACACAACAGGTTTACCATCCAATACATCAACAGCAGTTAAAAGTAGTCTAGGTTGATTATCATCATGGCTTGTTGCAATCGGAAATTTTGCGAATCGTTCCAAAGAGTCCTTTAGAAACTTGTTGCTGTAACGATACCATCTATTTGAAAGATCAAAAAATTTGGTATCTGGTGTTGTGTGTGGTGAAGAAAAAACCTTGGGCACACCCCAAATTGAAAATTCCATTGCTGAATAATATCTTCGTGCAGCTTCACTAGTAGCTGCACCTTGGAAAAATTGTCTCCAATAATTCCACCATTGCATCATAGGTCCAGAAAATTTATCTGACATTGATTCCGTTGAAATATAATTCCAAAATTCCTCTAATTTCTCAGCTGATCCTTCCCAAGTTTTGTTTTCAACTACATGGCTTACCAAAATTGCTGCATTAATTGCTCCAATGGAAGTACCTGCAACAATATCAAAAATTTGCCTGTCTTTATGTTTCATCTCTGCATCTCTGTATTTTAGAAATGAATATGCTGCCTTGAACGCACCTACTTCATATGCTCCAAGTGAGCCTCCGCCTTGAAGTACCAATGCACGTTCTACTTCGGGTATATTTTTCACATATTTGCAAGGAGTCTGAACAATATAACAATTGTTGAAAAATTCATTGATGAGTGTGATTTGTTTGATTATTTAACAAATTATATTTACAGTTACAAGATTTTGGTCTAAAAACGTCAAATGAAATCTTTCCGCACATACCATGCACAATATAGACATGAGAAAATTCAAACCGTATAATTGTTAGAATAATTTTGAAAAGTTTTGATCATCACATCTAACAAGCATTATTATGAATTATGATTTGGTGGTATCCACCATGAATAATATGATTGAAACATTTCTGCAAATCCACGTATGTTCATGTTTGTCATTTTCATATTTTTATGTAGGGTGTCTAAGATAATCTCTAAATTGCTAGTGTGATAAGAATACAAATTGCTTGCAATATCATTCCACACATCAGCCATACTTTGAAATTCCTTCTTTGATTCTATCTTCAAACCCATCTTTTGCAGAAATTCTTGTTGAGAATCAATAGAAGATTCTACAACATTACCATAAAATTTTATCTGTTCTAGATATAAATTGCAAAGTATTTCAAAACGTCTTGTGACTGTATTTTCTACTTGTTTTTGAAAATCATCTAAATGTATATCATAAGGAGACATGTGGCCTTGTGATTGTTCATAGTTTGTTTTTAATTTTGAGTTCGCTATGGGTGTTATTGTTTCATGTATTGATGCCATTTAACCACAGATCATAATA
>CALKVM010000056.1:0-6828 GCA_938049695.1 uncultured Candidatus Nitrosoarchaeum sp.
AAATTAACTATATTGATGAGGCATTAAAAATTAGTCCAGATTATGCATTTGCATGGGAAATCAAAGGTAATCTACTTAACAGATTAGAGAAATATGAAGAAGCGATTAGTTGTTGCATGATGAAACCATAGACCGCCCAAACTTGCCAATTCTAGGCGTGATAAATTTGAATCATCTTTGATGAATTTTCGTCTTAAAAAATAAAAATATTGTAGTCCTTTGATTGTAATTACACTTGAGAATATTTTGTGAAGATTTTCTCTTGTGACTGGATAAAATGGGTTTTTGGCTGTCCTGTCAATATAATATTTGTATAATTTGATATTCATTTTATCCTCATCTAAGGCTATTCTCTTGGGTTCAATCATCCATGAATATAGTTTCATTTTCTATTTTTCATTATTAGGCAACAATCACATAGCCTTGACTTTAATCTCACTAACTTAACAGCAAAAAGTCAAACATTCAATTCAGAGAATCCATATCTCAGGTCTTGATAACCAGACAAAACCTGTAATCATTAGCATTCTCACTGAAATCATCCCGTAATCCCAATACAATTATCCTCTACAATCTCAGTCATGCCAAAAAATATCGATAATAAGATATTTAACTTAAAATTAGCCATTATAGTGTATATGAAAACTATCGAGTTTCATTATAATTTTTTAATGAAAACTATCTGACTACTATCTAGACTTTATTGACGTTATCGCTAAAAAATACCATTGATCATAAAGCGTTTAAATTCTAAACGTTTCTACTGGAAATATTGGAACAAAAATCTCTTGCATGCCCTGTTTGTCAAAGCAATAAAGCTGAAATTGCAGGTGAGGATGTTAAACTAAGTGGACAATTCCAAGACAAGGAATTTCTAACTACTCCCTTAACTGTTCTAAAATGTACTCGATGTGGCTATTACATGTTTTTTGATAAAATGGCACAATTTACAACAAAAGAAGAATCTTTTGATGAATCATAACTCAAAATACTGAAAAACTATGATTCGATAATCGCTTGATTGTCTAATTGCAATAGCAACCCTTGGATCTCTTCTGGTGTTTCTGCACCGTATACTATGAGAATTCTGTCTTTATCCATAGATTCATAATTTCTAATGTCGTTGACTTTTTCCCCATTGATATAGAAATTTAATGTGTAATCTTCATTTGTACAAAACTGTCTTCCATCCTGGAAAATAAAGCACTTATCATCTAATGTTAATCTTAGCGAGTCAAACAAATATCCCAACTTTACCCCTGTTGCATGTTTGTGAATTGTTGTACCATCTCCTCCTTCAAAATGAATCCAACTTGTCTTGATTTGATATGCTGGTAATGCAAAGTCAAATGTATCGCCAAAAACTTTGACTAGTATTGCAGCATGTGAGTGCTCACTGCCTAAAGCTCCTGCCCCTTCTGGAGATCCAGGGGCATTATCTGACATGTTGATAAACACCCATACTGAGTATCCGACAATCACTGCAATTATTGCTACTACACCAATTGTGATCAGTGTATTTCTTTTTTTCTCAAAAGAACGTTTTGAAGCATAATTTTCTCGCTTTTCTTCTCGCTCTTTTCTTTCATCTCTTCCCATGTGTAACCAGATTCAAAAATTTACCCTAATTAACTGTTCGATGAAAAGATTGACTTAGGTGTTATTATATGAAATTCTCTTTTCCTAAAAAAGAAAGTATGTTCACTATCTTCACTTGTATCACTTTATACCTGAAAATGGTGAATGTACAATTTCTTATCCTCACCAGAG
Source organism: uncultured Candidatus Nitrosoarchaeum sp. (assembly GCA_938049695.1). Classification (GTDB taxonomy): domain Archaea; phylum Thermoproteota; class Nitrososphaeria; order Nitrososphaerales; family Nitrosopumilaceae; genus Nitrosarchaeum. Next base: position 1,771 of record CALKVM010000056.1, read on the forward strand.
TCACTGAGAAAATAAAGAGTCTAATTATACTCAACGAGTTTTTCCTTTTTATGTCATAATCTCATGTTATTGAGATTTTTTATGTGTTCCAAGTGTACAAAAAATACAAAGATCATAGTATACATTAGATATTGTTTTAGTACAACCACATTTACATACGCATTTTTTTTGTTGCAGTATTATAATCTAAAGTCATGTTACATTATAAGGAATAATAAAATTGGCTTTAGACAATAGTTCACACTCTTAATATGACTGCAAGAGTATTCTTCAAAAATCAAGCAAAAATGCAAACAAAAATTCTCAAAATTAATCCAAAAAACCCACAAATTTCAAAGATAAAACAGGCTGCAAAAATTATAAAATCTGGCAATCTGGTTGCATTTCCAACAGAAACAGTATATGGTCTTGGAGCCAATGCCCTAGATTCAAAGGCAGTCAAAAAAATCTTTATTGCCAAAGGTAGACCATCAGATAATCCACTTATTATTCACATTTCTGATGTTGCAGATCTTGAGATGCTGGTTGATTACATACCAAATACAGCGTATGAATTAATTGACAAGTTTTGGCCAGGACCACTCACATTAGTGCTTAAAAAATCAAAAATGGTTCCAAAAATTACTACTGGTGGAATCAACACAGTTGCAGTAAGAATGCCAGAAAACAAGATTGCACAAGCATTGATACGAGAAACTGGTGTACCGATAGCAGCACCATCCGCAAACGTTTCTGGAAGACCAAGCCCCACCACATCAGAGCACGTATCTAATGATCTGGATGGTAAAATCAGCATGATAATCGATGGTGGTAAAACAAAAATTGGAATAGAGTCCACAGTAATTGATCTTTCCAGAAAAACCCCATTGCTGTTAAGACCTGGAGGTGTGACATTAGAGCAACTGCAATGTGTCATTGGTAAAATTGCAATCCATCCAACCATACAAGAAAGAAAAACAAAATCAGTTCATCGTTCACCCGGTATGAAATACAGGCATTATTCTCCAAATGCCAAAATAATTCTAATTGATGGTCCAAAAGATAAAGTAAAAGACAAGATTTTGCATCTTTTGTCTCAATTCAAAAAACAGGGAAAAAAAGTTGGCGTAATGAGCACTGCAAATACGAGATACAAATCAGATATGAGTGTATTTCTAGGTAATAATGTGAATGTAATAGCTGCTAACTTATTCAAAACATTCAGAGAGTTTGATGCAAAAAAAATAGATGTGGTACTTGTACAAGGTATTAGTCGTAAGGGTTTGGGCCTTGGAATAATGAATAGACTCGGAAAAGCTGCCTACAAAAAGATCAAGATTTAAAGTATTTTTTAGGTTAGAGTAAAAACCGCTCTTGTATTTTTTTGTATAGCACCATATTCTCACATTATCTTATATGAAATTCTCTGAGTGTGAGTGAAACTATTTGGTCTGCTGAAGAATTTGGCTCTGCTGAAACTAGAATAAGATAGTTCCCAAATGGAATGTTAACCATCAAAACATTTTTTCTCTTGGAAGCCATGTATTCTATCTGACCCAAAGTACCATCAAAATCCTTTTTCATTGCATAATCCAGTGCGTGATTTGTATACATTATTCGTGAATTTTTGTCAGGTATCAAAGAGTGAACATTCCTTTTGAATCCACCTGAAATGAGATTTCCCATATTGTCAATTACACCGGCAAAACGAACTGATTTGTTATTTAATATAGATTGACAGGATTCTTCAAAATCATACTCTTTCATCATGATACAATGATCTCCTTTTGATTTAGCTGTAAACATATGGTGTGGCTTTTTTCATTAGTTGTGATACCACAAATTTTACATATCTCTTGAATTGACTGTTTACATTCAATGCATTTAGCATAAACAAGTAGGGTTAGAAAACAATAGAACCCGAATTAGATCTTCATTGGACAAAAATTTTGTACAAGCATTTGCTGATATGAATAATCTAAAGATAAAACTAGCACTTTCTGACTCTATTATTGAAACTGCTGCATATAGGTACAGAAAGGCTGTGGAGAAAGGTCTCATCAGAGGAAGATCAATTAAGGGAATGGTAGGGGCATGTGTTTATTTTGCATGTAGAGATGCAGAAATTTCAAGAAATCTCAATAGTGTTGCAAAAACAATCAACATATCAAGAAAAGATTTGTCAAAATGCTACAGAACTTTATTAAAAGAATTTGAGATTGTTGTACCTCCACCAAACCCGATAAGTTCTGTATCTAAAATTGCAAACATTGTATGTTTGAGTGAAAAAACAAAAAGAAAAGCAATAGAGTTTCTAGAAAAAGAAAAAACACTAGGAGGGTTTGAGGGAAGAGATCCAAATGGGTTAGCAGGAGCTGTATTGTATGTTATTGGTGTAATGCATGGTGAAGTAAAGTCCCAGAAACAAATTTCCTTAGCATCTGGAGTAACTGAGGTGACAATACGAAATAGAATTAAAGGATTGAACAAGTCCATTTTAAAGGAATACACAGGATAATCCAGCAGAGATTATCCGCAGATGGACTAATTTAGAGTTGATATGATAACTTAATCATAACAAGATAGGTTATTGAACAATAATACTAATTTACGAATGAAATGAGAGATGAAACAATAAATAAAATCAAAAATTCGAGTTCTATTGTGAGTTGTATTTTCTGTGATATCTTATCTGGAAATAGAGATGGTCACATCATATATGAGGATACATTACATGTTGCATTTTTGGACAAATATCCAATTGATGTTGGCCATAGTTTGGTAGTTCCAAAAAAACATCATGAAAGAATAACTGATATGGATTTTAAAGCAGTAGGGGACTTGTTTTCAATAGTTCCAAAAATAGCAAATGCAATACTAACTGCTACATCTGCTGATGCATTTAGTCTCGGACAAAATAATGGTCGAGCAGCAAAACAGATTATTCCACATGTACACGTTCACATCATTCCGAGATATAATCACAAAGGAACAATTTGGACAAAGCGTTCAATATCAAATGATGATGAACTTTTTATTCTTGCAAAAAAAATTAAAGAACTGCTCATTTAGAGTGGCTTGGATTGTATCGTAGTATTGCACCTACCTTGCCTAAACTTGATAACATAATTCCATGTTCTGCACTTCCTGATACTACTTCTAATCTGCTTCCTGTTTTTGCTGCAAGCAGTTCCAAATAATCTACAATGTCTTGTTCATTTACTTCTACTTCCATTGAATTGCACCCTGGGCATGGGCTGTTTACATATTTTGTCTTTTTTGGAATTACATCTCTTCTTTCAACAATTTCTTCTTGAATATGTTGGCATCTACGACATTTTCCTTCAACTCGATTCAAGTTTGTGTCATCTGTAATGATCAATATTTTCACTACGTTATTTTTAAGAAGTTCAATTACATCTTTGAGTCCATACACTCCTAATCCTGAATGAGAGTTTATGTCTCGAAATAGATCTTCGATTAGTTTCTTTTCTTCAACCATTCTAAAATCTGAAAGAAGGTCTGCTGATTTTGCAAATGCTTCTCTAATTCCTTCGGCTCCAGAATATCCAGCATCTATTGTGTTTATGATCATATTTTGCAATCTATATTCCAAATAACCCCCGTTGATGAAATCTTCTTTTGTAGGACCTGGTCCTGAAATAATCAAACCTTTGACAGGATAGATATCAATAAAATACTCTCGAGTGGTTCCTGCTACTCTGTTGTAAAAATACGATAGCTCCATCTCCCTTAATTTTTGGAATCTCTTTGCAGATTGTCCCCCCTGCCTGTGTTTTCCTGCTACTCCCGAGCCTGTTTGTGATAAAACTTCTATTTTATCTCCATGTAGTAATCCCCACCCTGCATCTTTGGCATCAATGGCTAAAAATCCAATTAGGTTATCATCTTTTAACATGTCTTTTAGAATATCTACATGAAAATGATCATCGCATCTGTACAGATATTGTTTCAAGTCCTTTGGAGGATCAATCTCCCAAACTTTTACTACTTCGCTTCCTAATGGACCGCCTCCTTCTGGTGGCAATGCTCCACAAAACATTACCAATCCTCTTTCAGGGTTTTTTTTGAGCAGTTTTAGTCTCTGAATTACTTTACCTAGTGAATCTACTACATGTGATCTTGTCAGATCCGATTTTATGTTATCTGCAGTTCCTTGTTCTTGTTGTAGTGTGCTGATAATTTCATGCAGTTGTTTTCCTTTTGGAATGTACACGCTAATTAGTTCAGTACCTCTACCTGATTTTTGTGATAATTCCTCCAACATTTTTCTAATTTTATAAAGTTTAACAGAATCTATTTTTTCTACATTGATCTTTTCCATTTGTATTTTCCTCCTGTTATACGAATATTAAGTTTGGTTGATTCAATTATTCATCTCACTAAAATCATAACTCATCAATAGACTTTAGAAAGACTTCTAATGGTTGATTGCCTGTTATTTTAATTATCTTTTCATTGTTAAAAACCAAAAATGATGGAGTTGCATCAATTCCAATTTTTTTACCAAATTCATACATCTGATTTACTCTTTCTAGATATTTGTGATCATCAAGACATTCATTGAATTTATTTAAATCCAGACTTACTGTGGTGGCAAATTTATCTAGTGATTCATTATTTATCCACCCCATTTTTTCACCTGCCCAATTTTTGTATAATTCGTCGTGATATTGCCAATATTTTCCTTGATCTTGAGCACAATATGCTGCCTCGGCGGCTAAAATAGAATCAGGACCATTTAATGGAAAGTCTTTGAACACTAGTTTTACTTTTCCTGTTTCAATAAAGTCTTGTTTAATTGTATTTAGAGTACTTTGATGAAATTTATAACAAAAAGTACACTGGTAATCTCCCCATTCTAAAATTGTAATTGATGCTGATGGATTTCCCATGGTTTGTGAGCCATTCTGAATTAATTTTGATTCTGTCAATAGTTTTGAATCATCTTCTGATTGAGGGTAAAATGCCAAAAACATACCTGTTATCACTCCTATGACTATTGGAATTACAATCAAGTAGATCTTTTTCATTAATTTGCTTAAATTTTTTTTCTAG
>CALKVM010000057.1:0-6774 GCA_938049695.1 uncultured Candidatus Nitrosoarchaeum sp.
CTAAATCCTTAATTGAACAGGATAATTTAGAAAATAAACAATGACAGATAAAATAAAAATTACAGAACATAATGGTGGTAAACATATAGCAATTGCTGGAGATATTAACAGTATTTTGGTATCAAAAAATGACACTGGTGGGACATACAGTGTTGTTGAAATCAAAGTGTTTCCTAATGGTGGTCCTGTACCACATATTCAAACTCGTGAACATGAAGGATTCTATGTTTTGGAAGGTGAATTATCATTTACTGTAGATGGAACAGAAATAATTGCAAAATCTGGAACTTTTGTTAATATTCCACCACATGTAACTCATAGTTTTACAAATAAAACTAATCAATTAGCAAAAGTCCTTGTTGTTTTAGCACCAGCGGGATTAGAAAATCTGTTCATTGAAATAGGTGATGAAGTTTTAGATCCTACAATACAACCACCGTCAATGTCTGCAGATAAGATGAAAAAATTTGCTGATGTAGCAGCTAAGTATGGTGTAGAAATCAAGCATTGATGTCTATTTTTACCCCCAAAATTGGTGGTCGAGTCCATATTATGTGGAATCTATGCAGGACTAATTACCGTCTCTTTTCTACTTACAAGATAAATCCCAAAAATCATTATTCCTGCAGCCATAATCTGGTACCCACTAATCTGCTCTGCCAAGAATACACTAGATGCAACAAGACCAAACACTGATGACATTGAAAATATGGTAATTGTTCTAACTGTTCCTATCCTCTTTAATCCCTGTAAGAAAAAGAAAAGAGATGCTGCAAACCCGACAGAGCCAAGAACTAAAATTGGAATTATCTGTTCTGTTTGCAAATTAATATTGACTCTGAATACAAATAATGCAATTACAAGTAACATTCCTCCTCCTACTGCAGATTTTATCTGTACAATATTTGCAACATTCATTTTTTGTGCAAGGTATCTGCTAAGATTGTTATCCAGTCCCCAAAATAACATGGACAAAATCAGTAACATGTCCTTGTAGTGTATCTGTTGTAAGGTAAAATCTGCAAAATTCAGATTTGTAGTTATAATTATCATTCCAGCTAGAACTAAAAGAATTGCAATCCATCCAACAACTCTTAGCCTTTCCTTGAAAAACATTACAGCAAGTAAAACTGAGAAAAACACCTCGCCATTTGCAATCAAAGCAGCATCTGATGCACTTGCATGTGTTAATCCTACAAAATACAAACTTGGTGCAATAACTGCACCACATACTGCAATAGATATGATCAACAAAAGATCTATTCGTGTAAGACTCTTCTTTTTCTTTTGTGCAAAAGGACTTAGAGTAATTGCTGATATGATGTAAACTAGTGATGCTAGCAAAATAGGATCAACTGATGATACAAGTGGCTTTGCCAACACGGATACTGAACCAAATGTGATAGCAGAAACTATTGCAAATAAATAGCCTAATCGTGTCTGATCATATTTTTGCATCATGAATTTACCTCTGATGTCATGTCCTAGCTAAACATATCTAGAATTTTCATGCATATCTGCGTCATTTTTATCCCCCTAATAGTAAATGAGTCTCTATGGATTTGCTTTACCGTGGATTAGTTTCTAAACTCTTTTCATTCCTAAATCCTTAAGATAATGCAATCTTTAGAAAATTATTGAAATTTGTGGCAATTGTTGTAATTGTAGTTACTGTTGTTGCTGTTTTAGGAGTTTTAATGGGATTGCAACAAATTGTAACTTATCAAGCTCAAATTGCATTGGAAGATTATACTGCAAAACATCAAGCGCAAGAATCAGATTTTATTGCAACTGAAATACAACCACCTTCAAAGTCTTTAACACAAAATTGCTCAGGAAATGCCAAATGTATTACTGGAATTGTGACTCAGATAATTGATGGCGACACGATAAAGGTCAACGATCAATCCATAAGGTTTGCACTTGTATCTGCTCCAGAATTGAATGATAGTGGGGGGATTGAATCTAAAGATTTCATTGACAGTATATGTCCAGTTGGTTCAACTGCATTAATTGATGAAGATGATGGTCAAGCAGAAGGAAGCTATGGAAGAATCATCGGTGTGATTTATTGTAATGGAAAAAATCTAAATGAAGAATTAATAAAATCTGGTAACGGATATTTGGCTTTGGAATTTTGTTCAAAGAGTGAGTTTTCTAGTGATATATGGGCACAAAATAGTGGATGTTAAACTCTGGATTCTTTTTGTAAATCTTTAAGTTCACATAATATTTAGAAGAATTATGGACAAAAGCAAATGCCCCTACTGTGGCTCGTTATTTGAAAATAATGAGATGCTATCCAAGCATATAGATAAAATACATAATGCAGCAGAGCCAATGTGAATATAATTTTCATAAAATAAATTCTAGTCTCTTTTTGTGACTAAATCCTTAAGTTTCAAATTCTTATAGAAAATTCATGACTAACGAGAAAAAAATAAAAATTATGTGTAAATGGTGTAATGTTTCTGAAACTTGTCATATTGTTAGTCAAGAAATTACAGATCATCATGGAAACTATGGAATAGATAGTGTTATGATGGCTAAAGTCAAAATCCACAAGCATTTCAAAGGAAAAAATTATTGTAAAGGATCAGATAGAACAATTATTGTACCTCTAGATGAGATGCTAAAAGATAATGAAAAGCGCAAAGAGTAGATTCAACACTCTTTGTTTTCATACATTGCTCCAAATGCTTATTCCTGATGTTAAGAATAGGCAATTTCTAGTGAAATTATTCTTACAAAAATTGAAAACATTACTAACTCTCTGTTGGTTATTGGTATCTCTAAACCATAACACATAACTCCTCACAATATCGAAATTATCGGTAAAAACGTCAAAGACATTTACGGCTCGTTCATAGGTAAAGTAATTGGAACAATAACTGACTTTGATGGAAGCATCCAAAATGTAGGTATCGACTGTGGCTCACAGGGATTACAGCAAATCCCATATGAACAACTAGTAATCCAAGGTGATATTGTTATATTCATTCCAAAATGGAGAGTAGATTCTCAAATATTACTTAGAGATAAAGGTCTCACACTACGTCGTCTAAAGGCATTGATTGACATTGCTTCTGAAAGCGATGACATGAAAGCAGACGCAGAAATAATTCATGAAAAATACAAATCAAAACTTGCATCATTAGATGAAGCAGAACAACAAATCAAAGCCAAACTTGAGGCAAGATTGACAGAGATAAAAGATCAAATTAAAGCAGCAAAAACAATCTTGTTTGATGCTAAGATACAATACAAGAGTAATGAAATCACTGAAACTCCATTTGAAACAGTGAAATTATGTATATTCGATATAATTGAACGTCTTAGTCACGAATCTACAGAAATTTCAAATGTTCAGAAAAGAATTGTCGACCTTGATGAAGTACAACATACTACAGATCCTAAACAAAAACATCAAGAATCACCCGTGTCTTATTTGGACAGTTCTAATCAAGAATTAGTTCATACCAATCTTCCAGAAGCACCAACACACCCACCAGGAACAACTCCACGATCAATCGAGTCTGAAGTATCTGCAAACTTTCCAGAACCACCCCAAAAGGATACACAAACACCAGATAAGAGATCAGATGAATCAGACTGGCTTGCATGAATGGTCATATTAGAAGATGGTAAAGAATTAAGAAAATTACTATATGAGATTCAAGAAGACAGATCAGGCTTGAACGAGGCAATGATGGAACGGATTATTTTTTATATTTCTAACACTATTACTTGTCATGAGCCAAGATGATGCTAGATTCCAGGATATGTATTTAGAAAAATACTCTAAGCTATTCTATAAACTTGGTAAAGAAATCTACGATTTTTAGGTTAATTGTAAAATTAAAAAGATTAGCTTCTAAACTCTTTTTGTGACTGCGATCTTTTATCTATAATTGGTATACTGACGGAAAGATTCTCCCAACTTTAAATAAAATAATTTAGAAAATTATGATAACTATGACATTAAAATTAAAGTGAACAAGCCATACAAAATCCCGTGTGGGTTCCTTTAGAGCATTTTTTACTCAGGGGGTAGAGGTGAACTTGTTCTGGTAACTATAAGGGAATTCTGAAATTTAAGCATATCTGTAAATCTCTAGAATTAATTATTGGTGTACAATGGAACAAACTAGATTAAATTCTAGCTATTTTATTATCTAAATTCAAATGTACTATTTTGTGTATACTGTACAATGAACTCGTCTGATGTTTTTAGAAAACGAAATTTCTCAAACGTAAATTTTGATTATGAGGATTTGATTGGAAGAAATTTATCAAATTCCAATATGAGTGGGGTTGATCTTAAAAACAGGGACATTCACAATGCTGATCTAAGTGGCACTGATTTGAGTGGGGCTGATCTGAGTGGTGCAATTTTGTTTTATGTCAAATTAAGAGGCGCTGATATGAGGGGTATCAATCTCTCTGATGCCAAACTATGGGATGCAGAACTGTATGGCGTGGATCTTCGTGGTGCAAACATTAGTGGGGCTGATTTGTTTTATGCAGATTTGAGAAGTGCTGATTTGAGTGATGCCAATCTAAGCGGTGTGAATCTCAGACATGCAAACTTTGATGGTGCAATTCTTGAATGCACTGATTTTACAGGTGCAAATTACGACTCGAACACATTAGATACTGTTTCAGGTGCTGCAAAATTAGCATTAAAAAAACAAGGTAAATTGTGGTAGGATAATTTTTATTTTTACTAAATGCTTAAGTTGAAATGACATCTGACAAAATTATTGTCAAATAATGATTTTATTGAAATTACCTTCTTTGCAGAAAAAGTACATGCACATCACTGGCCACTTGATACTCCAAAATGGAGTGATCTGATAATGAAACAGGTAGATGAGCATCTAAATAATAAAGAAAAAAAGCAGCTAGTAATCAAAGATGACTCTATACTAGTTGATAATTATGAATTCAAAAATATCAAAAAAATAGGAATAACAATACCGTTATTCAAAAAAGAGTGCACTCTGGTCTTTGAGGGTTTTGAGAAATTTTATGCCCATGTACATATAACGACAAAAGCAAATGACTATCTTGAAATTTTCAACAAACTAATGCATTGGAGATCAAAATATTTTCCAGACAGTTTGATTGCTTGAAAATCTCAAAGTTTTAAAATTTAGAAATAAATTTTATTTATTCCACAAAACATCGTATGCAATAATTCTGGTTTGTTTTGGTTTTACCTTTTGTACCATTCCCCATTCGTTAGGAGTATGACCTGAATTAAGATCAGAGATTTCACCCCACTTGAATTTAGGTGTTTTAGCTGTTTCCATGAATCATTAATGATATAATTTGATCTTAAGCAGTAGGATTGCACTGCCATGCATCTTGAATTCTAACGTCTCAAACCAAGATCAAATTTAAATATCATTTTGACGTATATGATATAACGAGAAACTGTCATATCTGCGTCGTAGACTGACAGGAAAAGGAAAACAGTCATGTTATTGCGAAGTGAAATTCGTTATGGTTTTCCAATCTTTTCTCGTTGTGCTTAATTCTGAATTTGTTTTCTAAACACTTATGTTGATAAATTATAGATAACAATCCATGGGATTAATGAATACTCTGCGTAAATTCTGTATCATGAAAAGTGTCAGAGCAAAGGCAAAAACCGAAGACTCAAAAGACAAGAAAGATTAGATTCTAAATTTATTTCTAAATCCTTAAGTTTGTATTATTTCTTGTTTATTTGTACATGAAAAATTCTACCAAAGGTGTTATTGCTATTATTATCGGACTAGCGGTATTTTATGGACTAATGAATGCGTTATTTAGCACTCAATTCTGGGGATACTGATTTCTAAAAACTTAAGTCAAAATCTGTTATATCTTTCTCATGGATCATAATGATGATTGTGCATATAGACACGCCAATAATCTGAAACATGTAAACTGTTTTTGTATCTGTCACAAAATTATCATAAACAAATGAATTTAGATTCTGATTTTTAAATTGAGATTTACTTTTATTTTGTTTGTTTATCAAATACTTGTGGATAATGGTAAAGTTGCGTTAATTGTTGGATTTTGTATTGTTGTGATATTATCTGTAATGGTTGTTTTTTTCTAATTATGTATTTCCTAAAATACTAGTGTTTTAAAACCCTAATTTGTTGGGAGAAAAAGAGGCATTAGCATTTCTTAAGAAAAGCAACAAATCCATTATTGTTGCCTGGGAATCTTACAAGTTGCAGATTGGTCATTCTGAGAACAAACAACTCAATGATGTCTTTAGACAGATGTTTAAAGCATGGACACTATCGAATCAAAAAGCAATAGACCTGCTTGAAAACAAATCTGCAAAAATTATACATAAAACACCTCTGTCCAAAGAGAAAAAATCTGTCAAAAATAAATAATTGAATCTCTAATTACTCGCTTAGCAATTTCTGAATCATTGCTTCTACATTACCTGACTGTCCAAAAGAGACATCCCTTAGGATTCCTTTTCTATCCACTAGTATCATGGATGGTGTTCCTCGCAGTTCGAATTTTTCAAACGTCTCTGCTGAATACTCTTTTGTTTTCATGTAATCTTTGACTCGCTGAATGATTTGCTTCCTATACTCTTCTGGTTGGGAATCAAATTCTGGAATTTGTCCATTGATAAATTGCATTACTTTGTCTTCGTTTATTTTGCCATCTGTTTTAGTTAATTTATCCATCGCAAGAGGAAATGGAATCTTGTATGATAATTTGTTGTCTTTTTGTAATTGTCCGTACATTGAC
>CALKVM010000058.1:0-6733 GCA_938049695.1 uncultured Candidatus Nitrosoarchaeum sp.
AGTCAGTTTTAGAAAAATACAGTGAATGATAAAGTCAAAAATGTACAAAATTTATCTAAAACATACAGTCACAAAAAACTAGAAAAAAAATTGTACATTTAAGTAAATGAATTTAACATAAAATAACATGGTCACAGATTCAAATATTATCAGAACCGAGATTTTACGTGTTTTAAATGAAAGTGGGAAAATACGTGGAAACGAACTGACTAGCAGAGTGGTGAAAAGAGTAGGAAATGAAAAAATGGTGCATAGGGAAATTAGCTTACTAGTAGAATCAGGCGAAGTAGAAAAAAAAATGTACAGTAAATCACATATTGAATACGGGTTGATCAATATATCAGAATCAGTCAATAATCAACTCAAAAGTGTACATAATGAAATTGGAATGATTTTTGAAGAGATAAAAGAGTTCAAACAAATCATGCAACAAGATAAAATAGAATTTCAAGAGAGATTAAGAAATACAATACATTTTATTCACATCGTCCAATCCACTGATGGGGTAATGAAACTTTTATCAAATTATCCAACATTTAAAAAAGACAAAATGTTTTCACAGATCATTAGAAAAATTAGTGATTGTTGGGAAAACATAATGGAAAGCATTGTACACCAACCTGAAGAAGAATTTCTCAACGAAGTAATAGCAAATTTGCGAATTTCACAAATAGGATCACAGAGTGTAAATTAAATAGAACGAATTACAATATTATAAAAAAATCATTGTATTTGTTTTAATTTATCTACAACGATTTTGAAAATTTCTTCATTATCTAGCAATAGAAATGGTAAATTATTTTCTTCACATGCCTGACCACTTTCAGTATCTCTTGTAACTAAAATCATGTCATTTTCCTTTGCAAAATTGATCACAGAGTAATCAGTACGTAATTTGTGGCCATCTGTACGTAGTTTTTTGACACTATATGCATCATATCCCATCTTACGAAGCTTATCATCCCAACCATCATCCATCTCATCAATTAAAATTTTAATGGATTTTGACATAAATTTACCTAATCAAATTTCAATATTAGTGTAAATAATCATTACCAAAAAATGTACTTGTCACATAACCCTTATTTTCAAATTGGATTCATTGAAATTGTAATGAATGAAAAAGCAAAGGATAGATCAGATGAATCCAAGAAAATTCATATTGTATATTATAAATCACTAAACAAAACAATAGAAAATATTCAGAAAGAAAAATTAGAAGAAACTGAACCAACAGTCATCAAACACCTGAATAGTAGGATAGAAGCTATGATTTTAGACAAAAAAGAATTAAAGATATGTTTCCAGAAATAAATAAAACCAGTTAACAAATAATTAATCATGCTAAAAAATCACAGATACCGTCCAATCATAAAACTAGAGTGTAATAAAATACAGTTCAGGAATTTAAATGGATAATCAATTTTAACTTGTAAAAAATTATAATAAAAACAAACACGAAAAAATAAAATTAAAGACAAACCACAAAATTAGTAACGAATCATTGGTCCAGCATTACTTAATCATGGTAATTTTGAGACAAATCATATAATTGTTCACAGAAAGGTGTCAACCTAACAGGCAAAACTCCATCAATCCAAGAGAGTTCTTTATCTACACTATAGTCTTTAAAAGAGGATTTTGGATAAGAGTTAGATTCAAGAAAAGCAATTTCGCTTTCAAATAATTGTTTTACCTGAATCTTTCCATCTACGGTTAGATCATAGTTGCAAGTCATCAAGTCAATCTGAACATAATAATTTCCATTGCTTGGGTTTATTCGTGCCTTGATGAATGGTTGATTATTCTGTTGGCATTCTCTATAATGTTTATCATATTCAAACATTTTAGAATCTGCGATGAATTTTTTCAGAGTCATTTCATAAAAATATGAAAATTATTTAGAGTTAAAGATTAGATGTGATTTTTTTAATTTTTGTTATTATACGAATTTTTGTGTCAATTGACATTTCAGGTTCCATAGTAAAATAAACAATATTTCTTTTAGCATAAGTTACCATTTGCGTTACTTTTTCTCTTTCAACATGAACATAACGAACTTTGCCCAATGTTCTATCAAACTCCTTTCTCATTTTTCTTCTCTGAGCAACTTGTTTGCAAAAATGCTCTTCTTCTTTTTGGGTTTTCAATGATGTTTTTCCACTTTTCATAATTGCCTCTCTGATGTTACCGTTAATATCGATAATTGCGGCAAATCTCATTTTAGGATCTAAATTAATCATAGATTCAACAATTTTTAGTAGATCAATTTTTGTTGCCCCCATGATGAATTTCAAAGTAAATTTACTAAATATATTCTATTGAAATATTTTAAACTTGTATAATGCCAGAGGTTACAAGAAATTTAATACCATTTGCAAATTCACGATCTGAAATCAAACCATCTGCCCACCAACTTGCGGTGTTTTTAACCCAATCAGGAATCTGTGCTTCAGATGAACCAACAGGAACCAAATTAGGAATTAAGATAATTTTTTCTTTGATTAAAAATTCTATACCTGCTGCAAAATCATCATCAGTGATTTGATTTTCAGCCCACCCATGAGCATTATTACGAATCCAGTCAGGAATAAAAACATCAGCAAATATTTTTTCTGATGGGGATACAGGCTCACCAGATATAATGAAAAGGGCAAACGATTCAACGGGACCATATTTTACATGGATTTTCCATGGTCCTGGAAGTGAGTCTATTTCCAAGATATGAGGAACGGTAAAAGTGTTAGAGGTAGGATTTACAAAAGATATTTGATCAGTATTATTTCCAGATGGATCTTCAAACCAATAAACAATATTATTCTCTATAGATTTACGGGTAGAGACTTTGGCATTGACGGCTTCTCCAGGTCGATACTGAGATTTATCTAAAGATATTTCAATACCAAGGTCAGATAGTGATGGTTTTGCCAGAGATTCTGCCAATACATCAAAAGTTTTTGTGGCAATATTTTCACCATAATTAAATCGAATAGTATAAGTTCCAATTTCAGATGACGTAATTCCATCAAATTTTACTTTATTTGAAGATGATACTGCAGAAATGGTTTTTGTATTTACTTTTCCAGATGGTGAAGTTATAGTTAAAACGCCAGAATTTGCAGATAGATCAGATATCACTACATTAATTTCTACAGAGTCACCTGGGTCATAGAGATTTTTATCGCTTCCCAAAAAGATAGTTGTTTTAGAATTTATGTCAGAAGCAACAAAAGGGACATCTACTTTAACATTATAATAATTTACAACGGCATGATAATTTCCAGAAGGATTGTGTTTTAGCAAATTACTCATAGAGAATTGTTCAATGATGTTTGGCTGAGATACTTTAATTGTAAAATCTTCAACTAGTTTTGCAGGGATTCCCTTATCATCTAAAATTTTTACAGATAAAGATTGAGCGTGTGCCGCATTTGTGTCATAATAATTGGTATGAAATTGAACAGTTGCTATATCATCTGAACCATATGAAAGTTTATCAGTTGTAACTAGAACAATTATTGGTTCAATTTCAACATCAATTAATTTTTTAACATCATTGTACCGGTATTCTATTTTCCAATGTCCAAATTGATTATCAAAGGCATTTCGAGTAATTGTATGAGTTGTTTTTGATGCTTTGAGACTTGCAAGAGAACCGCTAATAACAGTGCCATCAGGCTGGGTAGCATTCCAGTTTACCGGACCACCTGAATAACCATCAATATATACAAAAATTTTAATCCAATCATTAGGACCAAAGAGTTCTTTTTCAGCTATTGCTGAAATTTCAGCACCATATGCAATTTGAGGGATAATAAATGAAAAAAATATCAAAAAAAACAGGATCTTCACAATATGAATTTGATTCAAAGTTTATTTCAAAATGAGAGATTAACAATGAACGACAGGATTGTGAATGTTCTCAATTAATTTAGACAAGAATCATTTATTTAATTATCAAATTTGGTTAGATTTTGATTTTCATGAAGATTTTTAGTATGTTTTCGGGGTTTAGAATGGACAGATTTTGCGCTGAGTGATTTTAATTTCATGTTTTTTTCCAGGATTTGTGTTTTAATTTTTTGTTGTTGAATTTTTAATTTTTGATTTTTAATCTTGATTTGAGTTTCAACTTTTTTACGTTTTTGCTTTATTTTTTCCAAAGTCTTTTTTTCGTTTTCAAGCTGTTTTGCCAAAATGCTTTGAATTTGTAATTTATCCTGCTCCTCCTTTGTTTTTTTAGAAATATTTTCTTTTTCTTTAGTTATGATTTCAATTATCTTTAATCTTTCTTCTTTTGCTTTAATCAAATCATTTTCTTGTAATTTAATTAATTTTTTTAATTTTTCAAACTCATCAAGTTTAGTTTTCTCTTGGGTTACTTGGGATGTAATGTCATCACATTCTTTTTTAGTTTTTTCTAAGTCTGTTTGTTTTTCTTTTATTTCACGAGCAATTTGGGCTTGTTTAAGCAGATTGAATTTTTGTTCTTCAATCATTTTAGCTAGCAAAATTTGTTCCTGTTTTATCTGTTTTTCAATTTCTTCTTGTTCTAATTGTGTTTGGATAAGCTGATTTTTCTGATATTGAAGATCTTTTGGCACAGCCTCTTTTTCAATTGCAATTTTTTTCATTAGTTCGTTTCTTTCAGACTTTACTTTTTCTAATTCTACCTTTTGTGAAATAATTTGCTCAGATATTTTTGTTTGTGTTTGAATATTGATGTGCTCTTCTTTAATTTGCGACTCTAGTAAAGTTTTTTCCAATAAAACTTGTTTTTCATAATCTTTTCTGTTTAAAATAAGCTGTGATAATTTAGAACGTTGTAAGTTGATTTCATCATATATTTTTTGTCGGTCATAAAGCACCTCTTCTTCAGTTTTAATTTTTTCATAGATTCCAGTTAATTCATTCAAGTTATTTTCTGGAGGATGCCAATCTTTAGGCATTAAGCCTCGAAGTTTCACAACAGATAGATTAGATGAGTTATGTTTTACTTCTGGAAGTATTATTTCATTTTCAAGTTTATTTATACAGTTTATCCTATCTTCGGGTTTTACATCAAAATGAGTGGTGTTATTTTTTAGAGAGATATTATTTGTTCCAAGTTTGTTTTCAAGATACACTTGATCTGATTGATACAGAGATTTGTTCTGTGACAACATATCACAGATATGTTGTAATCTTCCAGGGTCACCATTATCAGAGTTAATTAATTTCTGAATTTTTGGAATGATTTCATTTTCTTTTGGTTTTTCAACATCTATAATCATAAACAGTACATTGAATTTATTTTCCAAATACATGTGGTCTGAATTATACAGAGGCTTATCCTGTTTAAGAAATTCAAGAATGTAAGACAATCGTCCAACATCGCCATCATTTGCATCAATAATTGATACTATTTTTTTAATGATTTGAGTTCGTGTAATGTATTGTAGATTACCATCTTTATTCATTCACCTTTGAACAGTATGGTCAAGTATAAAAAAACAAGTAAAGATAATTCACGTTTTCATAAATTTTAAGTGATTCGATCACAGCAGATCAATCAAAAATAAGAGTGTAAAATAAACAAAAACGATTGGAGTTTATTAGATGGCAACCAGGTAAAAAATCAATGAAAAGCGGTGTTGTGATTATTATCACCGGAGTGATGATGGTAATATGTGGATTAATATTGTTTTATGCCATTCAAAATAGTCCTCAGATAGAGCCTTTCTTTAGAACAATGAAACATGCAGGGACATTTATCGGATTATTAGGCATCGGAGTAACATTGGCAGGAATTTTGCTGTATTTGATTAATAGAAATCAACCACAAATTCAAGAAGATTTTGATGTATGAAAATATAGCAATGACACTTAAAATCAATTAATTTTAGTTTAATGTTCCTTGAAGATACCAATCAAGATAAGGCTTAAGATTTTTACATAATTTTTTCTTTTCAGCATCATCATTTATGCCTAGAATTACCTGAATTTTTCCATGAAGGTAATTTTGTGTAATATCACTTTTAAGATGGGGTTGAATTTGAGTTAAAATTTCAAGAAATTTATCAGATGGAGTATTATCAAAATCATTTAAAATTTGGTTAACTTTATCCCGTAATGACATACAGAATATAAAGTAAATCCCATTATTACATTATTGGTCAAGCATATTTTTTAAATAAGATCTTTGTCATCCCAGGTAAGACGAAATTTTCCAACGACTCTAAAAAGTTCTAATTTCCCACCTTTTCTAAATTTTAATTTATATGAATTCTGAGAGGTGTCATAAATTTCCAGAGAAACATTATCAGCAATAGTTTCAAAAATCACAGGATTGTTAGATATCTCCTTCCAGTCATTTGGTTCAAAATCAAGATAGAATTTAGTATAAAGCAGCCCCATTTTCAAATATAGTAAAACATTCCAGAATAAAAACTAGATAGCATCAATTAGAAATATTCATTCGGATTCTTGATAGTTTTTTGGCAGACTAGTGCTAAGATAACTCATGACTGTAGGATAGATCGTATCATGGTCTTTATCATTATGAATGATAGCAAAAATTCTATTGATTAGCTGTTGAATTTCCAAATGCTCGTCACGGTATAAAGTTTTTTTGGGGTTTTTGTTTGAGTCTAAAAGAGTAAATCCATTATCAGTTTGTAGAATATTTTTTAGTAATGAATTTGCTATGACGATCTTTTCATTTACATCTTTATGTGGATAATCAGTTTCAAGT
>CALKVM010000059.1:0-6700 GCA_938049695.1 uncultured Candidatus Nitrosoarchaeum sp.
ACCATATTTCATTGGGGGTAAAGTTTCTCTTTCAAATTTCTTATCTGTGTTTATTATTTTCACAGAGCTTGTAAGTGTGGATATGAATGAATGAAGGTTGAAAGTTGTGAAAAATTCTGCATTAGGATATTTTTTATATATTCTAAGTATTTCTACAAATTTTTTTAAAAATGGAACTAAATATAAATGAAAATTATCAAAAAACAACCTACCTAAATTTATTTGCTCATATTCAATAAAATTTGAAATTGTTGGATTATTATACCATTTTATAAAATCATAAGATTTGTTTTGAATATCACAAAGATCTTGTTTACTTAAATATTCATCAGAAATTTCATGAGGTATATTATTTTTCAAAAGTAGTTTATGAATATCATAATCAAATGTAATTATTTTAGAAGTTTTTTTTAAAAGTCTTAGTTCATCTAATTGAATAGAAGAATCCAAAAGAAAAATTTCATGGTCATTGGAGAAATTAAATTTTAATTTTTCATTCATATTTCTTTAATTATTTTATAAAATATACAAAGTTTATAGGTATACCGAATAATAATTTAGAGTAGAAGGTTATGAAGGCAGTAATACTAGCTGGAGGTTTGGGTACTAGAATTTCTGAAGAAACATCTTCAAAACCCAAACCACTAATTGAGATAGGCGGAATGCCAATTTTATGGCATATTATGAAAATTTATTCATCGTATGGAATTAATGATTTTGTTATTTGTTGTGGTTACAAGGTAGAAGTAATCAAGGATTATTTTCTAAGATCATTCAAACTAGAAAATGTACGACATGATAAGAATAATACTGAGATAACTATCATTCAAGAATCATCTAAACCATGGAATGTTGCTTTAGTAGATACCGGACTTGACACCATGACAGGTGGTAGACTAAAGCGCATTAAGAAATATGTTGGAAATACTACATTTTGTTTTACTTATGGCGACACACTCAATAACGTGGACATAAAAAATCTGATAGAATTTCATAAAAAGAAAAAGTTGTTAGGTACTGTTACCGCATGTATACCTCCTGAAAAGTATGGAGTTTTTGTACTGCAAGATGACAAAGTTTCTGAGTTTAAAGAAAAACCAGTAAGAGAGGATTGGGTAAATGGGGGTTACTTTGTCTTAGAGCCACAAGTTTTTGATTTGATTATAGGAGATGACACCATATGGGAAAAAGAACCAATGAACGAATTGGTAAAAAATGGACAGTTAGGAGCATATAAACACACAGATTTTTATCAGCCAATGGATACGCTCAATGATAAAAATTATTTAAATAAATTATGGGAATCAGGTAATGCATTGTGGAAAATTTGGTAATTAATTGTAGATATTGTAACTCCAAAGTTGAAAAGATATTTGTAAACTTGGGTAAGATGCCTTTGGCAAATTCTTATTTGAGCTCAGAGCAGATTAACAACATAGAGATATCATATCCACTTTGTGCATATGTATGTTCAGAATGCTATCTAGTACAAGTAGATAAGTTTGAAAATCCTGACTCAATTTTCACAAATTATGCATATTTTTCATCATATTCAAAAACGTGGTTAGAGCATATCAAACAGTATGTAGAAAAGTCGACCAATAGATTCTTGAATGAAAATAGTCATGTAATAGAAATTGCAAGTAATGATGGGTATTTGCTACAATTTTTCAAAGATCGTGGAATCCAAATTCTTGGCATAGAGCCAGCTATCAATGTTGCGCAAGTTGCACAGCAAAATGGTATTCCTACAATAATAAAGTTCTTCAGTAGCACTACAGCAGAAGAAATAGTACAAAGCGGAAAACGTGCAGATCTACTAATTGCTTTTAATGTCCTACCTCATGTACCAGATCTAAATGATTTTGTAAGAGGATTAAAGATCTTACTTAAAGACGAAGGGGTAATTACAATACAATTTTCTGCCTACATGCCAAAACTCATACAAAAGACGGAATTCGATATGATTTATCATGAGCATTTTTCTTACTTTTCTCTAATTACATTACAAAAAGTGTTTGAACACCACAACCTCACCATTTTTGATGTAGAAGAGCTATCAATTCATGGTGGATCACTAAGACTTTATCTCAAACATTCAGATAACAATTCGATTAAGATAATGGACGCAGTACAACAGAAGATAGATGAAGAAAGACAATTTGGATTAGACAAGATTGTAACATATGAAAAGTTTCAACAGCAAGTAATAGATATAAAAAATAAAACAAAAAAATTTTTTGATGATATAAAAAAACAAAATAAAAAAATTGTTGGATATGGTGCAGCAGCAAAAGGAAATACATTTTTGAACTATTGCAACATAGGAATTGAGTCAATACAATATGTAGTAGACATAAGTCCTCACAAACAGGGATTGTATTTACCTGGAACACATATTCCAATTTATCATCCAGACAAGATTTTACAGACAAAACCAGATTATGTAGTAATTTTGGCTTGGAATCTTAAAGAAGAGATCATAGAACAGATGAAATACATAAGAAAGTGGGGAGGTAAGTTTGTTGTATTTATTCCAGAGGTGGAGATATTTTGAAATTCACAAAAACAAAGCTTGATGGAGCATTCATAGTAGAAATAGAAAAGATGGAAGATGATCGAGGATTTTTTGCAAGGGCTTGGGATGACAAAATATTCAAACAACAAAACCTCAATGTAAAAATAGTTCAGTGTAATATTTCATTTAATAAAAAGAAGGGCACCATACGTGGACTTCATTATCAGGATTCTCCCTATAAAGAAATAAAACTTGTTCGTTGCACTAAAGGCAGAGCTTATGAGGTATTGCTTGACTTGAGGCCAAAGTCAGAGACCTATAAGCAATGGCAAGAAGTAGAATTAAGCCATGACAACTACAAGATGTTGTACGTTCCAGAGGGATTTGCTCTTGGTTTTCAAACACTAGAGGACAACACAGAATTATTTTATCAAATGTCGGAAAAATACGTGCCAGAATGTGCAAAAGGAATTCGCTATGATGATTCAATCTTCAAGATTACATGGCCACTCAAAGTTCAAGCGATATCCAAGCGAGATTTATCTTTTGAGCCGTTCAAAGATTAGATTAAAGTAGTTTACCGTTTATGCTGAGATCTTTTGAAAGCTTTTGATCTAAGAGTATATGATTATACCACTTGAGTGTGATGTGTTTGGTTGAATATTTCAATTGGCCACTGACTAATGCATCATAGATTTCTTTTGAGCCATGCTTGACAGTGTATTTTGGATCAAATCCCAAAATGTTTTTTATCTTGGCAAATGACGCAACATAAGATCTGTTATCAGGCGTATCCTGTGCATCTAACACATAATCATTGCTTATCGCGTCTCCTGTTTCTTTTGCAAGATCATATATTGAATAGTTTTGGTTATCAGATCCTACATTGAATATCTGATCTGCGATCGATTTTTTGTTTGCGGTAATTACAGCTAAATATGCAGCTACTGCATCTTTGATATATAGAAATGGTCTACGGTTGTTTTTTCCATATACCGTGATTTTTCCGGTATTATACAAATCTAAGACAATGCTATTTACTGCAAGATCAAATCTCATTCTTGGAGATAGACCATAAATACTTGAGAATCTCAGAACAGAAACCGTAAAGTTATCATCATTTAGTGATAGTGTATCAAGCTCTGCCATCCTGTTGGCCTTAGAATACGCGGTAAGAGGATTTACGGGTGAATCCTCGTTGACAATATCTTTTTGTTGCCCATATATGCTGGCACTTGATGCTAGAATGTATTGTGGAACACCACTTTCTTTGCTTAGCTTTGCAACTCTTGCTCTGCCCTTGTGGTTTATTTCGAAAGTTTTTTCTGGGTTTAGCTCGCCAACAGGATCGTTAGACAGTGCAGCCAAGTCCATTATAAGATCTACATCTTTGAGAATTTTTGGATCAAACCATCGTATGTCGTCTCTTATTAGTTCAAGATTATCACTAAACTGTCTTGATGTGAGATATTCGTCGCCAAAGAAGAATCTATCAAGACATTTGACATGGTGACCATCTTCTATCAATGTAGGTATCAAAACTGAACCAACGTATCCTGCCCCTCCAGTTACCAATATGTTCAAGCTTTTCATATGATTGTGCTCACTTGGAATCTTGAATCAATCTTTAAAATTGTTTTCAAATATATCATTTAGTTAGAGGATACTTTTAGATTTTTCATAAATGAACGAAATTCCATTTTTTGTGTCTTTGAATTGATATCTAGTAAGTCTTTCCAGTTTGCTTGAGTCTAGGCAGGTAGCTGTTGGTCTTGGTGCATCTTGTTTTTTTTGCAGTGAGGTTACTGGTTTTATGAGACTTTTATCATATCCAAACTTGTTTGCAAGCTCTAATGCAAATTCATATCTGCTGATACAGGTCTTGCCTGTTGCATGATATAAGCCTGATATTTGTAATTTGATAATTGCAAGTATTGATTTTGCTAGATCGTCAACAAGTGTAGGTGTATTATATTGATCAGAAAACGGATCTACTATCTTTTTTTCTTTTAAGTTTCCGAGTATCCAGTTGGTAAATCTGGATCGTTGATGCCATCCATATACTACTGCAGTTCTCAGTACTACATTGTTTGGAAAACTTAGAACAATCTTTTCTGCTGCAAGTTTTGTTTTTCCATAATAGTTAACTGGGTTTGGCCTGTCTTCTTCAGTATATTTTTTGTTCAATTGTCCCTCAAAGACGGCATCAGTTGAAAGATAGATTAATTTTGAATTTACATCTATGCAAGCTTCAACTATATCTCGAGTTATATCTACATGTAATGTATCAGCAATTTTATGATCTGATTCGCATAAATCAACACTTGGATGTGCAGCTGTATGAACTACAGCTTTGGGTTTTAACAATTTAATTAAATCAATAATTTTTGTTCTGTCATCTAAAAGTTCTATTGCAATAGATTTGACATGGGTATTTTGAGGTATATTTTTGTTGTATGTTATATGAATATCATAATAAGATAATGCATATTCAGTGAGAGTACTCCCTACTAAACCACTCCCACCTATAATCAGTAATTTCTGTTTCATTTTTATTTCACACTTAATGTTTGCAATTCAATATTTTTTGAACACAATCTTGTAATTCATGATTTGATTTAATCTTAAAGGATTTACAACCTGCTGTATTTGCAGCTTGTATATCAGTGTCTTGATTCCCTATCATCCAACTTGATTGTAAGTTTAGTTGTAGATCGTCTGCGGCTTTCAAAAACATTCCAGGTTTTGGTTTTCTACATTGACAACATTCATCTGGTTTATGAGGACAGTAATAAAAGAAGTCAATTTGGGTTCCATTTTTCTTTAAAAAATTTTGAATCGTAGAATGTATATCAGATACATTTTGATGTGTGATTAGACCTCTATTAATTGCAGATTGATTTGTAATTACTACAATAATAAAACCCACTTCTTTTAGTTTTTTGATTGATTCTATTATATTTGGAAATATTTTTAGCTCAGATGGATTCTTTACATAGTCCTTTCTTTCTTCATTAAGAACTCCATCACGATCAAAAAATACAGCTTTGCGTAAATTAGTCATAAGAAAACATAGGTTTGCCTAAACTTCTAATGGTTTCCACAATACAATGACATAACAAAAGATGCATTGATTCTATTGTTAACATATTATCACTTGGCACTACGTAAAAAATATCACAAATTTTTGGAAAATTGCCACCATTCATTCCAGTAATACCAATACATATCGCGCCATTTTTTTTAGCATATTTTAGTGCCTTTACTATATTCTTTGAATTACCGCTACCGCTAAAGCCTATAACAATATCACCCTTAGAAAGATGATTTTTTAGTTGTTCAATAAAAATTTCATCATAAGAAACATCATTTGACCAAGCTAGTGATACAGGAATATTATCCACAAGCGATAATGCAGAAAATCTCTTGTCACCTTTAGTAATTGCTGTTTTTAGAAGATCAGATACAAAATGTGAAGATGTAGAACCAGAACCTCCATTCCCCATAGTGAAAATCTTTTTTCCTTTATTTCTACCATTTATTAGAATCTGGATAATTTTTTCAATAGTATCTGTATTATTTCGAATTTTTTTAATACAATCTTCTTGTTGACTTAAAAATGAATTAAGA
Organism: uncultured Candidatus Nitrosoarchaeum sp.; assembly: GCA_938049695.1. Classification (GTDB taxonomy): domain Archaea; phylum Thermoproteota; class Nitrososphaeria; order Nitrososphaerales; family Nitrosopumilaceae; genus Nitrosarchaeum. Next base: position 6,149 of record CALKVM010000059.1, read on the forward strand.
TAAGATTTATTCAATTTGGATCATCTATTTGTTATAGCCATATAAATTTAGAATTTTTGATCCACTTTGATGAAACTTAAAATCAACATGTTTTAGCCCTAATCGTTTCATTTCATTTTTAACTGCTTTTTGTTTTTTTGGTTCACAATAAAATAACATGTGACCACCTCCACCAGCACCAGTTAATTTTCCACCAATTGCACCATTTTTGAGTCCAATATCATAGATTTTATCAATTGTTGAATTTGAGACTTCTTTAGTAAAGTTTTTCTTTTCTATCCATCCTTTATCTAAAATCTCTCCAACTTTTGTCAAATCTGAATTTTTAAGGGATTTAAAAAGATCTTTGCATAATTCATTGACTTTATGTAGTGAATTTAGAGTTGATGGTTCTAAATTTTTTGTTTTCTTTAATTGTTTAGATAAAACCGTGGCACTTTTTCGTGTAGTGCCCATAAAAAATAATAATAAATTATTTTGAAGCTCTTCAGATTTTGATTTTTTTAGACGAATTGGGGTTACAGTTGTATTATTTTTAGAAAATTTTATGTA
>CALKVM010000060.1:0-6556 GCA_938049695.1 uncultured Candidatus Nitrosoarchaeum sp.
AAACGATCATCTTCTTTTAGTATCTACAGAACTTCCGTTAGATAGCAATTTGCTTGTAACCAGAGTTAGTAAACTAATCTAGTCAGATTCAGACTGAAAACATGAAATTATGTAGATGTACAAAAGACTAAATGTCTCAAAAAAATTCAATTCTCATTGATTCATGCTTTATCATTAGCAATAGGTGCCGGAATTGCATCAGTTGCAATAATTGCAGTATTTTTGGCATTTGGTACATTTAATGATAATCCAGAACTGGTGGTAGCACCAACACCTAAAATTCAGGAGGTAGGTCCTACAAAAATTACAGCAGCCACATTTATTGAAAATGGCTCACCAATTCTAGGTGATCCTAATGCACCAATAACGTTGGTGGAATTTGGCGATTATCAGTGTTTTTTCTGCAACAAGTTCTTCCATGATACAGAAGATGCTCTTTTGAAAAACTATGTAGAAACAGGCAAAGTCAAAGTGATTTTTAAGGATTTTACAATTATTGGTGCAGATTCAATCGCTGCTGCAAATGCGGCTCATTGTGCATCTGACCAAGGAAAGTTTTGGGAATATCACGATACATTGTATAATCATTGGACAGGTGAAAATAACGGATGGGCATCATCAGATAACTTACATCAATTTGCAGAAGATTTAGGACTGGATACTGATGAATTTTCAAAATGTATGACAGACTCAAAATATGCACAAAATATCATAAATAGTAATCAGGACGCAAAGGATTTGGGATTGACAGGAACGCCTGCATTTTTTATTATTGGTCCAGATAACAAAGTAACAAAGATCGGTGGAGCTCAACCGTATGATGTTTTTGAAAGAATTTTCAATTCAGAGTTGGAAAAATAGAAAAAACACAGATCAGTTAGCAAAAAGTATATAAAAAATTGTAAAAACTCCCTAAAGAGTAAGATGAGATTAGCTCAGTATCCTTATATGAGTATAGACGGAGGCAAGCTTGATGGCAGCAGGAATAGATGACATTGCAATTTACATACCAAGGCTGTACATAGATGCAGCTGATTTTGCAAAAGCCAGGGGATTAGACCCTGAAAAACTCCAAAAAGGTTTAGGAGTATCTCAGATGGCAATTGTTGATACTAATCAAGACCCTGCATGTCTTGCAGCAAATGCATGTCTTCAGATTATGCAGAAAAACAAGTTATCCCCAGAAGACATTGGAAGATTGTACATATCCACAGAATCTTCATTTGATGAATCAAAGGCAATGAATTCTTATGTCATTGGAATGCTAGAACAGGTTTACGGTCAAGGTGCTTTTGAGCACTGTGGCGGTGTAGAGACAAAATTTGCTTGTGTTAGTGGGTCTTATGCACTTTATGATAATACTAATTGGATCAGAGCAGGAGAAGCAGAAGGAAAACATGCGCTAGTTGTAGTATCAGATATTGCAAAATATGACATGGGCACTAGTGGGGAAATGACCCAAGGTGCAGGGGCAGTAGTAATGCTACTCAATGATGAACCAAGACTATTGGCATTTGATCCCAAAGTAACTGCGACGTCAATTAAAGATGAATATGATTTTTACAGACCTTTTGGAAAAGAAACACCAATTGTACACGGTCAATACTCCAATCTTTTGTATATGATTCAGGTAAGAAAAGCACTTGAAATTTACAAGAAAAAAGCTCTCTCATCAGGATTAATGAAATTAGAACCAGGGGAGACAATACTGGATCATATGGATTATCTTAACATGCATTTACCATACAGCAACATGGGCAAAAAGGCTCTTGCATATCTAGTAAGACACGAATGGCGTCAACTCCCAAGATGGAAAAAAATAATCCAAGAAATTGGCATGTCAGAACCAGTACCAAAGGATCCACGTGGAACAATTGAATCAGTACTAGGAGATGAAGAATTTATGGCAAAAGACCATGAGTTTACAAAATTATTTACAAAGACAAGAGAGTATCAAGAATTGTATGAGTCAAAACTTGCAAGTTCATTAATTGCATCAAAGATGATTGGAAATCTCTACACCGCATCACTGTATCTTGGATTTAGAAGCTGTCTTGAATTTGAGTATCAAAAGGGAGTTGATTTGAATGGAAAACGTGTTGGATTTGGCTCATATGGAAGTGGAAGTAGTGCCATGGTGTTTAGTGGTCTAATTCAACCCCAATACGAAGAAATTGTAAAAAATATGAATTTAGAGGCAGAACTTGCTCCAAGAAGAAAACTTACACTACAAGAATATGAAATACTACATGAAAATAAGCTCTCACCAGAAGAACCAATGCTTCATACAAAAAGAGAATTCATCTTAGTAGATGTCAATACCACCACTGAATCAAGAGGTGAAAGACGATACATTTTCAACGAATAAACTAATGCAAGAAGAGCCAAACCCAATCAAGGACTTTTTATTTGATTACATAAAAAAATCAGAAGAAAAGATTCAAAAACTAACATCACAGTCAAAATTTGCAGAAATAATTGATGATGTTTTAGAAAATTGTTATGATAGAGTAATTTCATTGGGTGAAAAAGAAGAGAGTTTAGGAATTCTTGCCACCGGGTTGCTACATTACATTTTAACAAATGCGCTAATATCCAGTCAAAGAAAAATAGAATATGACGGGATACAACTAGATATCGTCATACCAAATTTAAAAACACTTGAAATTGATCCAAAAAAAACTTTGATAATATGCATTCCAAAAACTATTGATAAAAACATCATAGAGCAAAAACTAGCACAGTTGCAAAAAATTCAACCCATTAAAGATAATATTTGGTTAGTAATTACAAAGAAATTGGATATCCAAAACAAAACATATGTAGTTGAAAAGAAAAATGCATCATTTTCAAAAATAATTTATGATATTGCACAATTTGTAAATGTCCATGGTCAAAGTAAATTCAAAATATTACGTATTTGAAAACTAGTTTAACAGATATTTAAAATCGATATTTTTTTTGAAAATCCGATAAAGGGATGCATCACTCATGTTATCTATAAATGGAATTGAGCCTAATACAGGCATATTTGTCAAATTTTCTAAATCTCGTTTTAGTTCGTTAATAGGATAGCCGTCAGTATCAAAATTATTAATCACGATACCCTTAACTGGAATTTTGTATTTTTCACACATCTTACAAGTCATTATGGTATGATTGATAGTTCCAACTTTTGTTCTGGTAACAATTATTGTCGGCAATTTCATATCTTTGATCAAATTTGTTACAAAATAATCTCGAAGAATAGGAGTCATTATGCCACCCATTCCTTCAACTAGCATCATTGAATGTAGTTTTGATAATTTTTTAAAGCTGTTTAAGATCAGTTTAATGTTTGGCTTTATTTTCAGATTTTTTAACGCTGTATAGGGAGATGCAGCAATTGGGAAAAATTGAGGATTTAGTAGAATTTCAGGATCATTTACGTGTGCAGTATTTGCTAAAATTTCAACGTCTTCTGATTTGAATCCAGTTTTTTGTGCAGTTCCTGCAGCAAATGGCTTCATCACTCCTACATCAATCCCCATCTTTCGAAGAGTAATAGCAAATCCAGCAGCAACATATGTTTTTCCCACGTCAGTGTCAGTTCCTGTGATAAATAGTGAATTTAACAATAATTCATTATGATTTTACAATCTTATGAAGATTATGAAAGGTATGATTCTAATCAATTTTTACTTTCTAAATCATAAAACGTTAATTTGCACGAATTAATCTTTTTTTATCTAGTTGATGAGGACACTTGAATGACCACATTTTCTACAACTCATTGTACCATTTTTGGAATATTCATGAGTGCAATTAATTTGATCACATTTCAAAATGGTGAAATCGTTTAACTTTTCAGTTTGATTAGCATCATCATTTAATGAGGGAATTCCATTTCTTTCTAATGCATTTGTATAAAACTTGTAACAACGGGTAGAGCAAAACAGTGTATTTTTTGCATTAAATGATTTTCTACAATTTCTGCAACTTGTAGGGGTCTTTACTTTACTCATGCTGCCATTATACATCAAAAAGATATAGGGAGTCTGGAAGATTCCAAAGTTTTCCCTATCCATTTTGGCAATAATCCTCATCAAACGAAGAATCAAATCCTAACCTGTTTTTTGATCGTTTGATATGTAAAAATTAAGTTTGACAAATTGAATATCATATATTTTTACAAAAACCCATTAGAATGGTTTATTGATTATCTTTCACCTATAGTTATACAAATTTCATATTATTTACATTCCAGTAATGTGATAATTACAACAATATCAGATGGTTAATTTTTGATTTTAATCAGGCATGTTATTGCAAAATATAGATAATGTAACTAAAATCATCTTATCCATTAGTATGTATTCTAGAGAAGATAACAACAATCATGCAAGAAAAAACACTGGCATTATTGAAGCAAGATATTCTCACATATTGGGAAGACTTGAAAGAAGGAGATTTTGAAGATAATGGGTTCTTAAAAGAACTTAATGCTTGTATTGGATATTACAACGAGTATAAGCGAGGACAGGTAGTAAAAGCAACAGAAGAATGAAAACAGAGATATGTTTTGATTGTTACAAGATAATGATAAAAAAAGAAGAGGATGTCAATGACAGCCACAGTGTCTTTTGGATTTGTGAATCATGTGGTAAGAGAAAATATGATGATCAAATAAAGATAAACTAGCACTAGGATAATACAGTGGATTTCCTAATATACTGGGTTTAATGTAAAGTAATTATGAAATATTGCAATGATTGTTTAACTCCAATTAATCGTAATTCATTAGAAGAGTACTGCAGTTTATGTAAAAAGGCCAGAGACGATAAAAAAATCACCAATACTACGGCATAATTTTTTTCTGAAAAATATTATAAAAACAGATAAGTGATTTCAAAAATTATTTCATAAAGCAAAAGTAACAACATTTCAGTCACATTCACATTATAAAACAAATATTCTAAAAAACACTGTATCCATATATTCAACTAGTGACAATAATAATACATGAGAAATACAAGTTCAGATAATGATGCAAATAAAGAATTTCATTATAGACCAACTATACGTGGAAATAAAACAGGCACAGACAAACTACCAAATGTAGAGTTGTATGACAATACATCAAATGAACAAAAAAGTGAAAAATTATCAGAGATATCAAAGCACATGAGCTTGATGTTTCCTTGGGATGTGTATGCTAAACTTTTAGAGTATTCAAACAAAAGAGGTGTATCAATTACAGACATAACAGTTGAAGCATTAAAACAGTATTTACTGGAAAAAACAACTCAGAATAATGAAATTGAAAAATTAAAAGAGCAAGTAACAGAGTTAGAAAAAGAACGTTCTGGAGGAGAACACGAGTTTGATAATTTAGAGAAAACGATAAAAAACATAGTTCAAAAAGATTCTGAAATATAGATTTTAATATCGCAAACTCAACAAATGAAACTAAAATTAAAACAAATCACATATGTTAATTTGACGCAACAACATGACCATTAGCATCAAGGATGTTGCCACAAGATGGACATTCCCAATTAACGTTTGTGTTTACTTGATCAGCATTTGTAATCTTTGAAGCATTGCAGACTTTACAGCGTATGGACATGTCTCTTTTTATGAATTCATAATACTATTCATAAGCCATTAAATTTTTTTCTTCAAGCATACTATGAATTTGATGAACAGAACGATGAATGTCTTTTTCAAGTTTAGCACCAACACAAACTAATTTACCTGATGCAAAAATCAGAATCACGGTTTTAGGATCTAGCATTCTGTGAATCAATCCAGGAAACTGTTCTGGCTCATACATGCTTCTAGGAAGAGTCCTAGCTGCTTGTTCCAAATTAACTCTACCTCCAAGATTAATTGATGAGACAATATTTTGTATTGTAACTACAGCATCGTTTTTAATTTTGATTTTACCCTTTCTTAACATCTCTACTACTTTAGCTACTGCAGTTTCTGCCAGTTCTTGAGATTTGGCACCAGTACACACCATCTTTCCTGAGCTAAAAAGCAAGGTAGCAGTTTTTGGATTTTTAAGTCTAAAAACAGCTCCTGGAAATTGTTCTGGATGATACTCTACATCTGGAAATTTTTTAGTTATATCCACAAGGTCTAATCTTTGGTCTATTGTTGCAGAAGCCACAACATTCACTATTGCAATTAATGGTCTGGTTTGTGTCATATGGTTATTTCTCCAACCTACAAATCTGCATCTTGATCTAATCTTAAACCCTTGTATCTATTTCTTATTGTAACTTCAGTTACACTTGCGGCTTCAGCAATATCACGTTGAGTCATATTTTCACAATTTTTTACACATGATAAATACAAGGCGGCTGCTGCAAGACCCATTGGATCCTTACCAGCTGATTCTTCATGTTCTTGAGCTACTTTGAGCACTTTAACTGCATAACGTTTTGTTTTTTCTGTAATTCCAAGCTTGCTTGCAATTCGGGCAACACATTGAATAGGATCAACAACTGGCATTTTTAGCTCTAATTCTCTATGTAATAATCTATAACATCTTGCAATATCTTTTTTCTTA
>CALKVM010000061.1:0-6104 GCA_938049695.1 uncultured Candidatus Nitrosoarchaeum sp.
TAATATTTGAATCTGTGACCATGTTATTTTATGTTAAATTCATTTACTTAAATGTACAATTTTTTTTCTAGTTTTTTGTGACTGTATGTTTTAGATAAATTTTGTACATTTTTGACTTTATCATTCACTGTATTTTTCTAAAACTGACTTCTCTCCGCTTTTTTTCATTTCCTCTATTAATTCCTCTAAAATTCTAATGCCGTTTAAAATAGGATCTTTATCTATATTTTTGTTTTCTAGTTTGTGTTTTAAAACCATTTTCTCATTATTTATAAAACTCAAAAAACTAACACTGTTTTGCATTTCTAGATTTATGTAAAATTTTACGTAATCTCTTGTTGTTTTTATTCCCATATTTTTAATGTGGATTTCTAGTATTTGATTTAATGTTGCTATTTTGATTATTAAACTGGCAATTCATTGAACATTGTGCCTAATTGTGTCCTACTGTAAACATACAGAATCTTATCTTTGTGGAAAAATTACAACTACTATGTCTGAATTGGAATTGAATGTTGGTTCAAAAAAGGCTTCTGATGAAAGAAAAATAGAGCGATTGGAAAAGAAAATCGATGATCTTCATACGTATGTTGGTCATCTCAATGAACGATTGAATTATCTAAATCAAAAAATCAAAACTGATTAAAATAATTCCTCTTTTTTCTTGTTTTTTATCTACCTTAAATTGTAATTAATCTGCAATGAATATCCGTTTACAAATATCCAAAATATGATCTGATCTCTAATTAAAAATTACCCATCTAAGTTTATTTAGAATTTTACTTGTAGTGTATTGTGGATACATGCGATACCAGAATTCGTGCATATAAAAATGGAAAAACTTTTGATCAGTGTAAAGAGTTAGCTAAATCCATGAATCCTGCATTTAAGGATCACATTGAAAAACATGATAAACTTCTCTGGACTGAAATATTAGATCAGGTAGATCATGATGAATTAATTTACAAATTGACATTAAAATTTCTTAGAATAGATGGATATGATATAGGTAATAACACAATTCCTGAAGTCAAAAAATTTATTTTGTAGGATCAATTTTACAACTACCATCTAAATTTCTCAACTTTTTTGCCATTACAAAAGGTGTCACTAATAACACTGGAATTGATACTGCAATGAATAATGTCTGTAATTGTGTTAGTGCAATTGATAATGCGATTCCACTTACTGTTCCTATAAAAATTGACAAAAATGTTCCTGCACATGTTGGACATGCTATGAATAATCCTGTTGCAGCTCCTATAACCCCTACACTGCTTCCTTTTTTTAATATCGTATAAGCACTAACTGCAATAGCTGCGTTTAACCCTACCAAATATGATACAGTTACTTGTAATACTAAATTAATAGGGATGATTTGTAGCCCTACATGTTCTGTCAAATATATTATAATTTTTGGCATGTATCCAGGTTCATCACAACATGGTGATACAAATCCTGATGGTATAGTTGCTCCATAATGTTTAACAAAATTTACTTCTGGTTGATACACCAGTGTTCCAGACACTAGTGAAAAAAATATGCCATATCCAATGAATGTCAATATAAAAATTTTTCTTGATCTTGTATTCCATACACTTAATGCAATAATTGTTAGAATGTCTTTTCCTTTTTTTTCTACTTTTTCTCTATGATACAGATAAAGTCCATATGTGATTGCCCCAAATGATGTCAATAATATTATGTAAAAACCATAAGCGATTCTCTGAATTGCATCTATGGAATCAGGCGTAAATAATTTTGAATCTTGGTATCTTGCATACATTATGAATATGATTACTATTGTTGTAAATCCTAGAATTATTAATTTTTTTCCACTGTGACTCAATGTTTGTTTTTCCAACATACTCCATTGTATGTAATTCCATTAATTATATTCTGTTTCTTGGATCTTCTTTAGCTCCATTTGGGTACAAATATGTAGATTATGGTAATAATCTCCATTCTTCCAATTATCATCAAAAAACTTATCACCATTTTGACTGTGTTATCTGTATCAAAATTCACTATGTCTGAAGTCAATCCTGTAGTGGTTATTATGGAAGTTGCCTCAAAGAATGCATTTTCAAAATTCATATCTTCAATTGTTGTCAAATATGCTGCTGTTATTGATATAGTTCCTAAAAATGCCAGTATTATCAATACTGTTGTTGCTAGTTCTTTTTTTCTTTGCGGTGTTATCTCCGATCTAAGTCTCTTATTGAATACATTTTTGCATTCTTTTATCTGTAATAATCTAAAAACCTTAATCCCTCCAGCAGTTGAAAAACCACATCCCCCGATGATCATCAATAAAATTAAAATTGTATGTGTGGCGCCATTAAAGTTTACAATGTTTTGTGAATGTAATCCTGATGTAGTGCTTGCTGATATTGAATAAAATGCACTAGTTAAAGGATCTAATCCACTAAGCCAAATGAATAAACCTATTGCGGTGCCTAAAATTATAAAATATGCTAAGACTTCTTTACCTAGTTTTGGTGATAGGAATTTTTTCCTAACAAATGAATAGTGAAATGTAAATGGTAATGCCCCAAATATCATTGCCCCCATCAAAATTATCTGCTCTTCCAATTCGAGATTGTTTAGAATTGTAGATGTTGGTAAAAATCCACCAGTAGCAAATGCGCTTATCGCCAATGAGAAATTATTAATTATGTTCATCTCTCCAAATAAATAGAATAAACTTACAACAATTACAATGTATACTGTAAAAATTATTGTAATGGTTCCAAAGAGCTCTCGCATGTGCAATGATCTACCTGAAATAAAACCTCGCAGCGACTGTATTTTTGATTCTGGATAAAGCGCAGTAATTACTAAATAAATAAAACTCATTCCACCAACTAATTGTGTAAAACTTCTATAGAATGTAAAACCCTGAGGCATGTTTTCTGGTTCGTCAATTAACGTCAATCCTGATGTGGTGAATCCAGAGACACTTGAAAAGAATGCATTAACAAATTCATCCGTTGACGATTCTTGACTTGGCATCACATACAGATATGGAATTGTTCCAAATAACGACAGTATCAACAAACTTGATAATACAAGAATTGATGCCTGTTGAATGTTTAGACTTGCTTTTTCACCGTACGCATTAAGGAAAAATCCTGTTACCAGTAAAAGTACTGTGGTGAGATAAATTCCTGCAGCTGTTAACGTTTCTCCCAATATTGTTGATAATATCGCTGGAACTAGTAGCAAAACTCCTGCAAACTGTAATACAAACCCTAAATTTCCTAAAATCGCTTTTACCGGGGGACTAAATAGGTGAGGTGCAGTAGCTGTGGCATCTCTTATCACATTTGCAATTGTTCCCTGAAAAATTATTCCAACGATCTCCCTTTTTTTAGACATGACCGGAAGTTTCCTGATTTTACTATCTCTCATTTTATGAAGTGCTTCTTGCAGTGTTGTTTTTTCACTAATTGTAATTAATGGTGTGGACATTATATCTTTCAAAGATGCTGATTTTACAAATGTAATAATATCACTCATTTTATTTATGATGTCTTCATCTGTAACAATTCCAATTGGTAAATTATTGTCATCTGTTACAATGATGTCATCTCTTTCAGAATCTTGAAGCATTCTAGCTGATTCACTGATTAGTGTGTTTTGATTTAACAACAAGAAATCTTTACTCATGTATGGTGAGACATGTTTTGTGAGAACATAGGATACTGAACGTTCTGGGTTTAGCGACATCAAGCTTCACTTAATTGTTGACATTAAATAATTTGGGATTGAACACTTGCTCTGATCGTTATAAAAAAATTAACACAAATTCAACCAATTTACTTTAGTATCTTTATAAGCACTGAACTGGAACATTAAGCGTAGATATAATGGAAATTGATCAAGCACAAGAGCCTGATTACGAATCGGTTAAAATTGATTATGTTGGATTTGTAGATCCATATGCCGTTGAAGGAATGTTGGTTCTAAAAGGAGATGATGGTAAAGAATTCCACATGAGGGCATTTTCTGGCGAAGTTGCACGACACATATCCAGCTTTGTTGAAAGTGCAGGTGATTCAGCACCATCAATTTACAAAATGCTTGAAGAAATATGTGAAGAAAATGAATTGGTTTTGGTCAAAGTCAAAATTTATGAAAGTGGCGAGGTGTTGCGTGCTAACCTGTATTTTACTGGAAAAAAAGACATGGTATTACGAAATTATCGTGCATCTGATGCTATGGCTTTGGGTACACTATACAATATTCCAATTCTGGTTAGAAAAAATCTCCTTAAAGAACACATGGAAGCCTGAAAACCCTGATTAGATTCTTCAATCTAATTTGGAATAGTTTTTTTTATAGTATAATATTGGGTGTTTATGAGTGAGCAAGAACAACTAATGGATAATTTACTCAATGTAGATCTTGAGATAATTGACTCTGTTAGAGCATTACATGAAGGTAATTGGGACTCAGGAACCCTAAAACAACAAGTTGCAGATTTGCTAAAAATCCGCGATGACATGGTTGAAAAATTAATGTCATTAAAAGGAGATGACCATGAATGTGGCTGTGGTCATGATCATGGTTGATCCTAAATTCATTTTATTTTAAATTTTTTTCATTTCTTTGTTTTGTATGGTGTTTCATTTTAAAAATGACTGGAGGGATCCTCTACCGTGTAATTACTGCTAGTATCACACAGTAGCTGTTCTTTCGAACAATCTCCAGTCATGAACATCTATTGCTTTCTCACTTAAAATTATAGTGATTTTCTAATCTATCTCTCTGATAAGTAATCATTAAAAAAATTTTCAGGAAACATATTGATGATTTTTGTTCTTTCTGTTTTATATTTTTTTATTTGATTCTGAATTTTTTCTGCTTCTGAATTTTGTAATTTTCCTTTTCCATCCTTTAAATCTAGAATTTTCTTTGTGAGTATTTTGTACATAATCAAATATTCTGGAAATTTCTTAGGAAGTTTGTTCATTTTATATAGATTAAATATAATGAATAGTAGTAATATTTATGAAATTTCTGATAATTTTTCTAATTTTATTTTCAACTACTAGTTTGGCTTTTGCTGATACTGGATATGTTTCAGCACAAATTTCATCTGATATTCATACTCTTATAGTTGGAAACCAAATTATGATAACTGCTGATATTTCAAACAATCAAAATACTCAGCAATCATTTGCGTATTTTACTCAGGTGAAAGATGAACATCAAGCGGTTATCTCTTTATCTTGGCTAACTGGTTCCCTTTCTCCAAGACAATCATTTTCACCCGCACAATCTTGGACTCCAACTGAATCTGGTTTGTATGTTATTGAAATATTTGTTTGGGAAAGCATAGATAACCCTGAAGCACTATCTCCACCACTTTCAATGGCTGTTACAGTTGCCGACCCTAACACTTGACCCACATTTTTAAATTAAAATTGGCTTTTGATTAAATTTAACGCATATGGTGTTTATCCCATCAATAATCTCTTGAATTTTTGGGTACTCTGATTTATTTTCTATTATATCATTTTTAATTATCCTAAGATAGTGTAGAATCTTTTTGATTTGTTTGTTTTTCTGAGTTTTTGAGATTGGTGCATTTGCTAAATCTTTTAGATTTGCAGATATGTCACATAGTTTGATAATTTTTGTTTGAAATGACGCATCTTTTAACTGGTTGATGTATTGAACTTCTCTGTCTTTTTTTAAAATATTTTGATCTTTTGTTAATGATAAAACAATCACTGCAACTTCTCTTCCAAATCTTTCATTGATTTGATCAAAAGTGACATCTGTATCTTCTATGATGTCATGAAGCCACGCTGCACACAATACATCTTTATCTGTAACTCCCAAGTTTTTGAGTCTGTTTACAACCCCCTCTAAATGATCAGAATATGGAGTGACACCGTCTTTTCTTTTTTGATTTTTGTGTTTTTCCTGGGCGAATTTTTTTGCACCTAGTATAATCTCGGTAGTATCTTCCATCACAATACACTTTCTTCTCTGATATGTAGAGGTTTATTCTGTAATTCTCTCTGAATCCATTATTTTAAATTCTAAAATATATGTGAAAAATGCTTCATAATTCGGCAAACTCATCAATA
>CALKVM010000062.1:0-5920 GCA_938049695.1 uncultured Candidatus Nitrosoarchaeum sp.
ATGAGTATTTTTTGTAGTGTTTGGGTCTGCGACAATTTTCACCATAGTCTTTTCACTTCCAATTCCAGCTAGACTGAGCAATGCTGCAACATTGATGTTTGCAGGGAATAGTGAAACTGCATCTTTGGCTTTACCTTCAAAGATAGTTGTAAGTTTGTCAATTTTGTCCAAATCAATATCTGATGTCTCAAAGAATTTTGCACCTTTGAGTGATCTTGGATGTTTGGTGGTAGTTAGAGTTACAGAATCTAATTGGTCATGAACTGATTTGATTGCATCAAGGCCTGCAATTGCACCGGATGGCAAATAGATCGTCTTATGAAAATGCTCACACGCTTCAGATAAAATATCATAAATAGATTCATCAAGTAATGCACCCACACTCATAATCATCAAATCTCTTTTGTTTTGCAAAACACTGTGAGCTACATTTCTAACTGCTTCTTGTGATGCAGCTTCAACTATGATATCAACTGGATGTGATGATAATAGATGTGGATTTTCAACAATTTCAGGTTTATTTTTTAATTTTTGCACCAGTATGATGGATGCATCTTTGGAGGAATCATACACATGAGTCAATACACCAGGTATTTTTCCTGAATCAATTGCCAGTGCAATTTGAGTTCCAATGGCACCGCAGCCTAATAGTCCTATTTTTTTCAACAATTCCCTAAATTTTGTATTGACTTAAGAATTTATTCTCTGCTTAATTTTTTTGATTAATTTTCTTCAAATACATATGATACTGAATGTAAAATATCATCCATGTTAAACGGCTTTGAAATGTATGCCAAAGCTCCAATTTTGATACAATTTTCTATGAGTTCCATGTCATAGTGTGCAGTAATCATGATAACTTTGGCATCTGGATTAATCTTCATAATCTGAATCAAAGTTTCCATGCCGTCTTTTTTTGGCATTGCTATGTCAAGAAATAACACATCAGGTTTTACAGAGTTGAATTTTTCCAGCGTATCAATACCATCAACTGCTTCTGATATTACTTGATGCTTGCCTATCTCCAACATCTCCTTTAAGGTATTCCTTACTAATTCCGAATCATCAGCAATCATTATTCGTGCCAGATTGATTTCTAATAGTTACATATTACTTAAGATTTTTTAAAAAGATACGAATCATCAGGACTGCCCACAAATCTCATTCTTGTTTACTTTCAGAAGAAATGGAGTGTGTATCACTTAATTAGTTTAATTTTATTTGATATTATTTTCAATGACGAAGTGGTATCATTGTTTAATTAAGGTAGATTATTTTGGAAGGGAAAAAAGTTTAAAAAAAATTATGGGGACAAACCTATACCACTGACGCGTTTATCCCATGCATCTACCATTGGATTTTGTCTTTGTTCAAGTTGTGTCAAATAGCCGTTTATTTCACCTGCTGGAATGTAAAATGTTGCAGAAACGGTGTTTCCTACATTTGCATCGCAATTTGGAACAACGACAGAACGTCCAAGGATTGACTCACCTACACAACCATAATCAGTTACTGCAATCACTACTACATCTTCAGTGACTAGAGTTGGAACTATGTTCCAAGGAGTTATTGTGAAAACTAGTGTCACTGAAACTGCAACAGCGATAATCAACATGAATTTTAGCTGTGGTGTTTTTTTCTCTGTTATTTGTTGCATTTTTGCTCACCATACTATACATTTTATTTCTTATAAGCTAGGGGCAATTTTTTCACTAGTGCTAATTTTGATGGACTAGAAATATTATTCAGGCAATAATACCAAGTTTACGTTTATCACTTAATTAATTCCAGTACAGTGAGCCAAAAAGTGATGCTCTATGGGGTTTTCAGATTTACAACAATTCAAGAGATTATTTCTTTGTCAAACTACACTCAGAGATAATTTACAATAACAATCCTTTACCAAGTTTATTTTTTCTTTGAATATACTGTGTATTGAAATTTATTTTTCATTAGATGGAATCAAGAATTGTGAGTTTTCAGATATCTTTTCATGAACCATTGTAGGAATGGTAGATCATCGTCTTTTCTTTGAGATTTTTCTAGTGCCGTATAGTATGAACGTCTATCAGTATAATCAATATCGATTAAAGGATAATCATATGTGTTTAAGACATGATTCATCATTAATCTTGTAGTTCTACCATTTCCATCTCCAAATGGGTGTATTGTAACAAATTTCAGATGAACCAAGGCTGCAAGTTCTACAGGATTGAGTTTCTTTTTATTTACATTATACCATGTAAAGAATCCAGTCACCAAAAGATTCACAGATGCATGTGACGGTGGAATAAACTTACTTTGACTAATCCATACATCATAATCTCTGAGCAATCCTGCAATGTCAGGCTTTGTTTGTGCAAATAGTTCTTTGTGCCATTTTTTAACTAATACCAAAGACAGATCATCTTTTTGTTTTATTATTTTTAAGAATAATTTTTGATGCAGTTCAGTTTCTTTAATGTCATTAGTGGGTCTATTTGATGGAGACAAGCCATACTCCAAAAGAAATGCTGTATCTTTTAGAGTGAGAGTAGAGCCTTCAATTCTTTGTGTATTGTATGTAAATTTTACAGAAAATGATTCGAGGTTCTTTTCTTGAATTGATTTTGGAATAGTTTTTTTCTCATTTTTGAAATTTTCATGAATTTTTTCTAGTTCTGGAATCCATTTCTCCCGTTCTATTTCCATGGCAAAATTCTTTTTTTGCTCTTCAATGTCTTTGGGAATTACTTTTCCCAGATATACCTCACGTTGTTTTCGCTTGCCTTTTTTTGAATCATGATAAAGATAATAATAGTCCTGATTTCCTTTCCTTCTCTTTACAACATTTACCATAAATAACCTTACCCAGGAAATTATTTAAGAATTACTAATTTCATGAAATTTTCCTGTGCAATATTTGAGAATAATAATTGAGCCTAATTACCCAGGAAAAAATATATAAATCAAGTATATTTTGAAAAATTCCTGTACAAGTTAATAACACCTGAACTTGTACTTTTCATTTAGTTTTCATTTTATTTTTCTCCAAATAATTTAGGACAGATCACTATTCCTAATTATATTTCAATGAGAGTCAATAATGCAGATTTTGATGGCTTTTTTTGTATCTTTGATTGCTTCTGCTTTTGTATTTCCTTGACCTCTAGCTTGAGGGATCTCCAAACACTGTCCCATATAGAATGGTCCATCTTTTTTTAGTGAAATGTGATAGCCTCTTTTTTCACTCATGTCATCATATAGAGTTTTTAATATATAAAATTAGGTAACAAATGATTGTCCGACATGCTTCAATCCTAAAGAGTGTTGATCTTTTTCATCTTCGTTTTGCAAATTATTCCAACAAAGGATATCCCCAGAATAATAATTGAAAGTGCTCCAAATTCAGGAATGACATGTGTCCCAATAATTTCAATATTTTTTGTGTCTTTGGGGATTATCATTCCCAATGCATATTGATCAGGAAATTTAGTAAGGTCATATTTGGTATCTACGCCATCAACTAGTAATTGGTATTTTGCATCTTCAGCAGAAATTACCTCAAAGGGCAATCGCAACCAAAAGACACTATTTGATGGAACACTTGCCATGGTGATTTCAAGGGATTTTCTTTCTGGATTGATATTCATTGCAGATAGTTTTGGCAATTCATCTGTCTTGGTGACATCAACTTCAAAGCTTCCATGATATCCATAATAGATATCATATGTTTTTTCATCTATTTTTAATTGGTATTTTTCAGATGAGAGTTGTGCAATATCCAAAGGCTGTGCAAATACATCAAAAACATGACTAGAGGTAACACCAGTTAGAATCAAGGTTACAGCTGCAAATACTAGAAGCATATTCAAATTATTTCAAGATTAATTTCAGATTAGGAGATATAATTAATTGCCAGATATTCATAGTTGATAATTTGTTTTTGGCATGAAAAGTATGATTTATCATCAATCTATTTAAGATTAAAAATGAGAGTAAAACTGTGAATTTCGATAATAAAGTACTGTTTGTGGCCTTGTTTGTGACATTGTCTTTGGTATTATTTTTAGCAAATCCAGTAAACGCAGATGCAGATTCACCAAAAAAACAGATCAAAAAAGGAATAGCAGCAGAAAATATCACTTGTAAAGCAGGGCTTAGTTTGGTGATACGAACCAATGGATTTCCAGCATGTGTAAAATCCATAACTGCTGAAAAATTAGAAAGAACAGGGTTGGGAAAAATTATAGTTACAAAAAATGAAATTCAGAAAAGAGATTCAGAAGTGATTCAAATGGTTCCAGCATCATCTGGAAGTATAATTAATTTTTACATTACAGATGATGACTTGAATTTGGCTCACAGTGGAATAGAGACAGTGTCAACTGCTGGACTGTTGGAATTTACAATCAATGGGGTTACAATTACTGGACCTTCAAGTATGATTGAGACAGGACCAGATACGGGAAAATTCTATGTAAAATTACAATTGCCAGATAAGGTTAATGGTAAACCTTTGAGTCAAAACGATATTGTTTTGATGAAATATTTGGATGCGTCTGATCATTCAGGGGACAAGCAAGTATTGGTAAAATCAGTTCCGTTGGAAAAATCATTTGCAAAGGTGCAGACTTTTGGTGGTGGCTCTAGAATTGGACACGAGTTTACTGTCAGAATTTATGAGCCAGATGCAAATTTAGATTCTCAAGATGTAGATAGGATACCACTGAGCCAATTAGAGTACAGAGGGGAAGGTGGAATCAGAACAACACTTGCAAATCCCAGATTTGATGCAAACTCGGGAAATCTAATTGAAACAGGACCAAACACCAGTACCTTTGAGGTAGAAATAGAAATCCCTCGGGAAATAGATGGAAAAACGGTAGACATTGGAGACTGGTATGAAATCAGATACATCGACA
Organism: uncultured Candidatus Nitrosoarchaeum sp.; assembly: GCA_938049695.1. GTDB lineage: Archaea > Thermoproteota > Nitrososphaeria > Nitrososphaerales > Nitrosopumilaceae > Nitrosarchaeum. The sequence goes on from CALKVM010000062.1 coordinate 4,905, forward strand.
GATCAACACCTTCAGGTACAAATGAGAAAATAATTTTGAAAGGTAGAATTGGATAAACTCCAGCGAATATTTATCCAAACAAAAAGAAGCATTTAGGGTTGAACAAGTTTTAAAAAAGAATCAGTAATTTGAATTTCAGAATAGAAAAAATTTCGCTAAAAATATTATATTGTTCTTACAAACATTGAAACAACTCCTTTCTTTGGAGGATTTCCAGATTTGATAAAACCAGATTTATTGTAAAATTGAATCTTATTTTTATCGTCAGTTGTATGTAACATTACATATCTACATGCAACCTTTTGACCAATCTCAATAGATAAGCCTCTGCAAAACTGACAGATTTCTGATCCGATTCCTTTTTTTCTGTATTTTTTATCAACACCCATTCTACCAATCAACATTGCGGGATATTTCTTTGGTGTAGTGTTATTGACCTTTTCATCCTTTCCTAATTTATCAATCTCAATTGCGTTCATTGAAACTGTGAAATATCCTACAATTTTATCTTCAATTTTTACAAGCCTGACGGTACTTAGATTGCTTTCTTGGTATCGATGCAAATCAGTATAGTAAAATTTGTGAATTCCCAATGGATCACTCCCATCGTTCTCTGTAAAATCCAACTCTGGGAGATCTATAACTTCAGATAATTGTAAATATTCTATAGTCAATAAATGTCTGATAAAGTTCTATTAAATAAGAACTAGGATTTGCAGTGTTTTAGATAGTATTCATGTGCTTTCTTGTTGGATTCTTGTTCTTTTTTAGATAGCTTTCTAGAATCATATTCTAGAAACGCATCAACTGCTTTGCCTTTTAATTTTAGAACTTCATCCATATAATATCACGTATTTTACAATAGATAACATGGTATTTTAAAATCTTATGATAAATTCATTATATGGTTTAGATCATTGCATAAAAGAGCCTTGCTAGTAAGAGTTTCAGGCTCAAACTGTATGTATTGTATGCATACTGTACTGATGTTTCTTAATACTGTCAAGATCTGAATT
>CALKVM010000063.1:0-5726 GCA_938049695.1 uncultured Candidatus Nitrosoarchaeum sp.
TCAGAACTCTCTATAGGTTACTCTGCATTACATGGTACTGGTTATTACTCAGCTTCAAAATTATTTCAAAGACTTGGAGTGAACAATGTAAAATATATTTCAAAAATGATTTCCCCTGATCCTCTGTTTTCTTTATTTGATTCTAAACAAATTCTTGATCCTAGTGATATTGATGCAGCTAACGTAGTAGTTGATGCATTCATTAATCAATATAATCAACAAGTATTTGATCAACTAGATATTTTATGTTATACTGATCCTGATGCAGATCGCTTAGGTATAATAATAAAAATTCCAGATAAAGAAAAATCAATTTATGGAAAATGGAAATTATTGAAGGCCAATGATGTTTGGACTTTATTTCTTTGGTATGTTTTAGAATTTATTTCAAAAAACACCAAAACTAAATTTTCAAATTTAAATAAATTATTTATTGTAAAAAATTTTGTTACTTCAGATTCTTTATTGTATGTTTCAAAAAAATACAAAATAGAATGTATTGATGGAAAAGTAGGATTTAGTGATTTGACTGATATTGTTAGAAAAAAATGGAAAGAAAATAAAATCAATATTGGTATGTTTGAAGAGAGTTGTGGATTTGGTATTGCTGGTAATCCAGACATGCCTTTTACCAAACATATCCTGGAAAAAGATGGGATGCTATCTTTGGCATTTATTATTGAAATTCTTTCTTATGCAAAATCTCAAAATCTATCTTTACTAGATCTTTTAGATAAAATCTATCTTGATGATGATGTTGGATTCTTTGCAACTTATCGAAGGGAATTACCTGAAAAAGGTATTTTTGAAGGAATTAAAGGTGAATTTCATTTAGAACAAATTTTAAAAAATGTGGATGATTTCTGTATCGAGGCTAATCAAAAAATTAAAGATAATGATCCTATTATGATCTGTAATTTACCAATTTCACACATAAAAAAATATTCAACTGGAAGATATGATGCAAAATTCTGGAAAGATTTTCCAGATGAAGGTATTAGATTTTTCCTTGATTCCGAAATGAATCATATTACAATTAGATCATCTGGAACTGAACCAAAAATTAGAATTTTTATACAATACAGAATTACCAATCTAGATAAAAATAATATTCTTGCGAAAAAATCACATGCTAAAAATCTAGTTAAAACACTATCTGATGAAATTGAAAAATTAATAACTACAAGTAATTAATTTTATTTTAAATTTATTTTTGAATCATAATCGAATTCTTTTAAAAATAAATCTACTTCCTCAGGACTCCCTAAAGCCCACATTTTTTTTACTGGATATGTGATTATTTTTTTATTTGATTCTGCAAATAAATTGTAAACTGGAGTGACATAAAATTCATTATTATGTTCTATCCTTCTACTTATCATGTCATTTGCATATTTGACAAAATCTGAGCCTTTTTTAAAATAATGTACTCCCACTGTTGCAATTTTGCTTATGGGTTGTTTTTCTGCAGATTCAATGACAAATCCACGATTATCCAGTTTGACATAACTAGCTTTGTTTGAAGTATATTCTTCTGGAAAAACCATTACACAACTATCAATGTCTTTAGTTCTAATTTCTTTATTAAAAAATTCATTATCCCACAAAAGATAATGATCTGTATCTGAAATTACAAGTTCTTCATCATTATTTATTAAATCACTAGCTTCTAGAACTGATTGTACTGTACCTTTAGTTTGATAATCTATTGAAATAATCTTACAATTTGGCACAATTTTTTTCAATATTTTATCAATTTCATATTTTTCAATATGTTCTTTTTTACAACAGAAAATATAATTTCCTTCTAATCCTAATGTTTCAATTGACCACTCTACAATAGTTTTTCCTAATATCTTAACTAATGGTTTGGGATATGAATCATAACCTTGTAATCGTGTACCTTTTCCTGCCATTGGCATTACAATATTAATCTAAATCACCTTTTTTACAAACTTTATTAATTTTTCTGGGTATTTTGTACATATCCCATCAATTCCTAAATCTATTAACCTTTTCCACTCCATAAATATTTCACTTTCATTACATGTTTTTACTACTTCTAATGACATTCCATACAGAATTTTATTTTTTTTATGCAGTTCTGAAATAATCTCTTTTGTATACCATTTACTTTGTATTTCATCACACCAAAGAAATTTTTCTTTTACTTTGTCTTGTTTTTGACTCAAGTATGCTGCAATTTTTTCATGATCTATTATCTCCAAAAACTCAAAATTTTCTGTATTAAATAAAAAATAATTGCTTATTGAGTATTTTTTTAATAATTTTATAACTTCTGTGGTTGCTTTTATTTCTTTAATATGAAGAGCCATTCTTATTTTTGAATTAGAACATGCTTTACATACATCTTCAAATAAATCACCATTTTCAACTGGATTATGTGATATATACACACCATTTTTTCCATATCGTATATCTAATTCAATTCCGATTCCTAGTTTTTTATAAAAAGAAATTGATTTTACACTATTTTCAATTCCGTTTAGTAAAGCACGATGTGCAAATATTTCTAACATTATTCTGTGATGTATTTGTCATTTTTGTCAGAAATTGTCTTTACTACAACATAATCTGTTTCTTCTAAAAATACAGGTGCAACAATTTCATTTGGATAAATAATAAAGATATCACCTTTCACAAAAATTTCATCGTTCATCTGAACTTTTCCTTCAAGAATAAGCGTAATCTCAGTGGCAAGTTTGTGAAAATGTTTATCCCAAATCTCACCTTTTTTGTGGTGACCTACGGCTACCTCAAAATCTTTAGTTTTAAATGCAGTAGGTTCAAAATCTCCGATGAACCAACCTCGTTTCATATCTTCAAATCGAAATTTTTTCATAACGCTCAATCATTTCTAATATATCTAAACTTTTGTAGTATTTGTTTTCTATATCTTGTTCTAAATAGAGTTTCCAATTATTTTAGTTTACAAAAGTTATTGAGTAACATCAAAATGTGATGTTGAAAGTACGCATGTTTTACAAATTGGATGTCTCCAAAATTCACCTTTTTGATGAATTTCTCTAATGAATTGCATTTGCTTACTTTTCCAAATATCTTGGATAGTTCCAATGATGAGTTTGGATTTTAGAGATTTGTCTAATAATCCAATATTATCAACGTCTGAAAATTTAGTTTCTATATCTGTTTTAAGTTGCCCTATTGGCATTTCTGCAGCATAAAATGTACAACATGGTAAAATTGTCCCATCATATCTTAATGTTACACGCTGAAATGGTTGAGCACATCTGAATTTTCCTTCAAGTTTTGTTTTTTCTAATTCATCATCTGATTTTTTCCCAAATCCGTCCATAATTCCTACAAGATCTTGTATTCCGATTGAATCAGCTTTATCTTCCCAGAATTCTACAAAATCATCTAATTCATGCTTATTTACATCTGTTTTTACAAAATTTACTCTTAAAGTTGGTAATTTAACATTCAATTCATTTCTAATTTCTAAAAATCTAAGTACTTTTTTTATAACGTCTTCGTAATTTCCACCCTGTCTAATTTTTTCGTATGTTTCTTTTGTATGTGCATCAAGTGATACTTGCAATCTCAACAAACCTGAATCAATTAAACTCTTAATCATATCATCTGTTAACAGAGATCCATTAGTACTAAAGTAAATGTCTAAAATTCCAGCTTTTCGTGCATATGAAATAAACTTGACTATGTCTTTTCTAATAAGAGGCTCATTAATGTAATTCAATCTAATTGATTTAAGACCTTTAGAAACTCCATCATCAATAACCTCTTTGAAAACTTCAAAATCAAACCATGTTTGTTTACCTTTTTTTTCTGTAGATTCATTATTCCAAGTACACATAGGACAAGTAAAATTACACGAGTAATTTAGTTCAAAATCAATTTGCAGTGGAAAATCAGTAACCTTATTCAAATTTGTAACATCGGTCCACTGTTGTCTATATTCATCATATTTCTCTGGATTGATTGCCTCTCTTACAGATGCATTTACATCTGATTTAGCTTTTACCGTGGTTACTTCTGTTTTTTCCAAATTATACATTAGTATCATTCCTGTTCATATATAAAAATGAATTATGTCCTGATGTATAAAATTTAGAATAAATGACCAGACAAGCATTGTTTTTCTAAAGTGATCAACATAAAAATAATTACAATTAAACATCTATCTGAACTATATGATCAAAATAACTGTAAACATGTTATGATATATATAAAAATTACAATAATGCTTTGATTCCTTCTTTTAGTTGTACTTTTGGATAATATCTAAGATTATCTTTTGCAGACGATATGTCTGCTTGACTATATCTAATATCACCATTTTTTGCAGGAGAATATTGTATCTCTAGTTTCTTTCTAGACAATGAAATCATTAATTCTGCCAATTTTTTTATTGTAACTGCATTTCCAGATGCAATATTATATGTTCCATTTTTGTCACTTGATATGGCATTATGAATTGAATAAATAACATCTTGTATTGCAACAAAATCTCTTGTTTGCAGACCATCTCCAAATACTTCTAGTGATTTGTTTTGTATGATTCTTTCCATAAACTTGGTTATGACTCCAGAATATTCTGACGTTTGCCCTATTCCATAAATATTGAAAAATCTTAAAATAATATAATTAATCTTATGTTCTGAGACAAATTCTTTTATTTCTTGCTCCATTTTCACTTTACTTTGACCATAAGGTGAAATTGGTTCCATTTTTGACTCTTCGGTTAATTTTAAGCCAGGCATACCCTCTCCATATACTGCTGCAGATGATGCAGCAATCAATTTTTTTACATGATGTTTTTTACATGCAATAAGAATATTTTTAGTTCCATTCACATTGACTTGAAATGTTTCGGAAGGATTCTTGATTGATTCTTCCACTGAAATTTTTGCCGCCAGATGAACTACAATATCCTGTTTCTTTATTGCATTAGTAATGTCTTGAAGTTCTGTGATATCCCCTTCTATTATTTTGACACCAATATCTACAATAGAAGATGAATTCTTTGATGAATTGAAAAAATTATCAAAAATTGTAACTACATTACCATTTTCTAAAAGAGATTTCACCAGGTACTTTCCAATAAAACCATTTCCTCCTGTAACTAGAATTCTCATTATTACTTGAAACTCTGTATCTGATATATGTGATTCAATGATTTATTCTCCAAATTATTTCTTTAAATATTATCATATGGACTAATTTGTTCTGTTTTTTATATAGTCAATTGATTTAACCGGTGATGGGTCTATTTTATCTAATACTGCTTTGTATATTGTTGAGTAATCCAAAAGATAAATCAAATTTATTATTTTTGATAAAATATCACCTTCAACTGAAATTATTTCTCTGTATTTAATTTTATTCTGCTGAAAATATTCTACAATAATTTGATATTTCTCTTTAGTTTTAATATGATCATCTGCTCCCTTTATCAAAATGGGTTGAACATTTGATTTTTTTTCCCACGCAACAATTCCATTATGACATGATTCTACAATATCTTCCATTATTACATGGGTTTTTGAATTTTCTTGAAGGGAATTTTTAAATCTGATAGCCGCTGATTGTAATCCAAAAGGATAATAGATTAATGGTATGTCTGTTATCCATTCTGCTAAAGATAATGCTGGATTATTTTCAGAAAGATTCTCTGAAGAAATTTCCATTTGTAAACACTGTAATTTTTTTATCGATTCTAATAC
>CALKVM010000064.1:0-5695 GCA_938049695.1 uncultured Candidatus Nitrosoarchaeum sp.
CAATTTTTTTCATTTATCTAAATATGGACGTTCAATGAATTTTCCATGTCCTAGTTTTCCAATAACTTCAAAATTTTCAGCCACTAGATGACCTCTCACAATTGTTTTAACAGGCCATCCCTTCAATGACATTCCCTCATATACAATATAATCAGAAAAACCACCAAATAGTTCTGAAGATACCTTATTTTCTTTTTTCAAATCTATCATTGTAATATCAGCATCTGCATCTTTAGATAGTGTTCCTTTTTTTGGGTACATCCCAAATATTTTAGCAGCATTAGTACTTGTAAATCGTACAAACTGCTCAAGTGAAATTCGATTCTTGTTTACTCCCTCACTTAACAAAATTGGTATAACAGTACCTATTCCTGGAAATCCTGCCAAAGCCTCCCAAACATCAGTGCCGCCAAGTTTTAGTTTTAATTGATTTGCAACATGATCTGTTCCTATAGTATCAATGAGATTATGAGATAATGCATCCCATACTGCAGCATTATCTTGTGCGGTTCTAATTGGTGGCATAACTTTAGCAAGATATCCTTTCTGATTTTCATATGACAAAGTAAGATAGTGAGGGCATGTCTCAACAAAAATTTTGGTTCCAAGTTTTTTCTCTTCTGTAATTTGCTGTAATGCTTTTTGAGAACCAATATGAACAAAGTAAATTGTACAGCCGTAATCTCTTCCAAATTTGCAAACTGTTTTGATTGCTTTTGCTTCAAATTCAGGAGATCTACTCTCAGACCAGGCAGGAAGACCATCACGTTTTTTCTCTTTAGCAGTCTTTATTCCACACGCACATGATTCATAATCTTCGGCATGAACCAAGACAGGACATCCAAGTGATGCGGCAGTTTTTACAATTTCTTTTACTAGTTTATCATTTACATCGACTGTTGCTTCAGATAATTTAGAAGAGTATGGAGACATGTCCATATACACATGACCTACATCACCACCAAGATTCATGTAAATCTTAAACGAAGTGATTCCTTTTTCAATACAGTAAGGCATTTCACTAATTTGTTGAGGAGTGAAAATAGACGCATGTATTGTATAATCGATATAGTGATTTTTTGATGCTGCTTCTAGTTGATCTCGTAGTGAAATTTTGAATGAATTTCCTAATCGTAACATTCTCATCATGGTTGTTATTCCACCAATAGCTGCTGCATGTGACTCAGTTTTTGCAGCCTGATCAATTGGAGAGTACACTCCATAATGAACATGAGTGTCTATTGGTCCAGGTATTGAGATTAGACCGTTTCCGTTTATTTTGTGATCACATGCAGGAATATCATTTGTAAAACCGACAATTTTTCCCTCATCAATTATGATATTTTTGTCAAGCACTCCTTGAGGTAAAATTATGTGTGAATTTGTGATCACGGTGTCATACGTCATCAGAAATTTTTCTGTCCTGCAGTCTATTATGCGTTGAGATATGATAATAAGAAAACCATGCTGGAAAATCAAAGGACATAGAACAAACTTATCTAGTTCAAAATTATAATTTTTTTGTGAAAATTTTACTTTTGGTCGGTACAGTTATTTTTTTTGGAATTATAATGATTCCACATACATTTGCAGAAAACACAGATGATTCTGACCAGTCATCACTTCCTAAGGTTCTTGATGAAAACTATGTAGTAGAGCAATTCATGGTAGAAGGCATTCCAAATAGTCCAACCACCATGACCTTTCTTGGAGATGATATTTTGGTATTGCAAAGATATGATGGAATAGTCAGGCTGGTAAAAGATGGAGTTTTACAGCCATTGCCTGTTTTGGATGTATCTGTTGCTAAAGATGGAGAGCGGGGAATGCTTGGAATTACATCTGATGGCTCCAAAGTTTATGTCTATTTTACAGCAGCTGATGTTGATGCAGGAAAAGCAATAGAAAATAGAATTTATAGATATGATTGGAATGGTGAAAAATTAGTAAATCCGGTATTGCTCAAGACATTACCAAGTGATAATTATTATCACAATGGTGGTGCAATGACTAGTTTTGACGGGCAGACATATGCAGTGATGGGAGATAATGGAAATTATGGTAGATTACAGAATAGAGATGCTGATTGGAAAAATGATACCAGTGTAATTCTCAGAATAGATCCGCCAGGATCATATTATGCAATGGGAATTCGAAATAGTTTTGGAATAACAGTAGATCAAATAACTGGAAATTTATGGGATACTGAAAATGGTGATGATATGAATGATGAAATTAACATGGTTCCAGAAAATTTTAACAGTGGTTGGATTGAGATAACAGGCATTACAAAGAATCAAACTTTAATTGAGTCATTACCAAAATACGAAGACTTTGTTTACAGCAACCCAGAGTTTGTGTGGGAGAAACCAGTTTGTCCTACTGGAATTGCATTTAGTACATCAGAGATATTTGCGCAAACAGACAGTGTTTTTGTTGGAGATTGTAATAACGGAAATATCTATAGATTTAATCTAAATGAAGATAGAACTGGCTTTGTTTTTAATTCATCTTATTTGCAAGACAATACACTAAACACTGACGAGTCCAATGAAGAAATTTTGTTTGGGACGGGTTTTGGTGCAATTACAGATGTTGAAGAAGGACCAGATGGCTTTTTGTATATTGTTTCATTATCGAATGGAAAGATATATCGAATAATTCCAAAAGATATTGTGCAGAGCCTACCTGAATTAAAAGGAGATTATCTAAGCGAATTTAGTAAGATTATTGTTTATCTAGGAATAATTCTTGTTATCTCTGCAGTTGCAATTTACTTGATTATCAGAAAGATAATTGCAAATCGACGATTTTCATTAGAAAATGAATAAAAACACATCTCTGAGATGTAATAGAAGGGCCGGTGGTTTAGTGGTATAATGCCTCGTTCGCAACGAGGATGTCGGGGGTTCAATTCCCCCCCGGTCCATTAATAATTTTTCCAGAAACTATTATACATAAACAAAGATTATAAATTTCCATGAAGGTTTTTGATGGAAAAAAAGCTGCGCAAGATTACATGTCAAAACATACACTTGCATTTTCCACTCCAGAACTAACTTTGATGAGATTTGCATTTTGGTTAGGAGATACTGTTCCAGATCCTCAAAACAAAGACAATTCACTTCCAAGAATGCTCACATTTATGATAGAACAAGATTTTGCACCAATTCTAATTGATGATGATAAATACGAGCCATCCGGTGCTGTTAAAAGTTCAAATGTTTATGGAAATGCATTTTTAGAAACGAGTTCTGACGGAAAATTTTGTTCTGAGTGCGGTACAACTCTATCAAAGACAGCAAAATTCTGTCCTGAATGTGGTACAACACAGGATTAGTTTTAAAATAATTTTTAATTTTATGCTTTAGTACCACATTTTGTGCAGAACTTTGTGTTTGGTCTTAATGATGCACCACATGACGTACATCCATTTTCAGTAGATACAACAGTTCTTCTCGGCATAAGAGCTGGATCAGGAGAGGGTAAAGTTCCAACATCACCAAATACTTGTTGTGCAGATACAATGCCTGGAGGACCACCAACAGGATTTTGTGCAGAACCAGATCTTGGCATTCCCATTCCACTCATCATTCCAGGTTGTCCCATTCCTGGCATCAGTCCTGGAGATTGAGTATTGCCAATACCTGACCCACGAGATTTTTTTAGCTCGAAAATAACTTTGATTGCAAGAAATTCTAATGCAGAGTAAGCGACAACATAATCGCCTAGTTTTTGAAAGAACTCTTTGTCAGTTAGGAGACCTTTTTTGTACATGTTATTGGTATCAAGAAATGATTCATAGTATCCCTGAGAATCATCAAACAAACTTTGTAGTTTATCAAATAGCATGTTCAGAGTATCTACTTCTCCAAATGACATATCCATGCTTTATTTTTGGAATATTAATTACTTTAGGATCAAAAAATAGAAAAATATGTAATAGTTTATGCTTGTAATGCTCTATCAATCATATTTTTGTATGATTCTTTTGATGCGGCACCAACTTGCTGGCTAACTATTTCACCTTTGTTAAGGAGAATTAAAGTTGGAATGCTAAAGACATTGTATTTTGATGCCAATTCATTAGCTTCATCTACATTGACTTTGACAAATTTTACTTTGCCTTGATAGTCATTTGCCAATTCTTCTACTACTGGACCTACCATCCTACATGGACCACACCATTGGGCCCAAAAGTCAACAAATACTGGTATATCAGAGTTGATCACATTGATTTCCCAAGATTTTGCATCTGAAATTTCTGTTATTCCCATAATAATTATAATTTATTGAACATACCTAAAAATGTTCACCAGAATTAACACCGTATTTTTTGTTGTAAAGGAAAAATCAAAAAATATATTTAGTGATATATACTTAAATGTCGTTTCAATAAAACTGAGATATGAGCGCTGAACTTAGACTTAAAAAATTAAGAGGATCTGGAGGCTACGTAATGGCAACTGTAAATGATCAACAACAAACAAAAGGAAATCTAGGAGGTGCAGATCTATTTTTAGCAGCAATTGGTAGACTAGACAGTCAAAAAATTACTAAATATTTTTGCAATACATGTGAAAAAGAATTTGAGGGTCCTCCAAAAATCGAATATGAAAATCCAAATGAAGAAGTTGCAGAAAATTTAATTCTTGCAGAAAAAGGCCAGTATATTTGTAATTCATGTAATGCAACAATAGCTGAATATAGAGAATTTAAAAAACAAAATGAAACAGTTGAAGTTGGAAGTGCAAAACCATTAGAAACCGCAAGCCAAAAGATTACACCACAAATCTCTGAACCTGTACAAACTCAAATAAAACCAGAAATCAGTACACATTCAACTACACACCCAGGTCCAGCTACCGCAATTAGTTCAATTGAAGGATTGGCAGTGTATGATGAAAATGCAAAAAGGATTGGAAAGGCAAAACATGTCGGAATAGATTCTAATCAATCAGTTGTGTTGTTAATTATAAAAAATGATGGAACTGAGGGCAATATTCCATGGAACAACATAAGAAAAGTAGGAGAAGTGATTCTTTTAGGAAGCCCAGTAGTTGCACCTCAACCTATCCAACCAGGAAAATGTGCAAATTGTGGATTTTCAAATAAAGAAGGTTCCAAGTTCTGTGAAGAATGCGGTAGCAAGCTACAATAAGTGTAGATAAATTTAATCAATCAAATCAAGGTCATATAATGAAGTTGAACCAAAAATCCATATCAAAAGGAATACTCAAAGACATCATAATTGTCGCTATAGGAGTAATTGTGATTTGGGTTGGTCTGCAAGTTGCATTTGGAACGCAAAATCCATTTTACGTAGTAGCCAGTGGAAGTATGATTCCAGTTTTACAAGTATATGATGTCTTGATTGTTCAAGGACATGTATTATTTGAAGATGTTAAAGTCGGAGATATTATTGTCTTTAATCGTCCATCAGGACATGATAGAGTAATTGTACATAGAGTTGCATCAATTATTGATGATGAACCTAAAACAATTAGAACAAAAGGAGATGCAAATCCAGCTTCAATTCCAGGAACAGATTTTCCAATTACCAAAGAAGAGTATATTGGTAAAGTTGCCTATGTAATTCCACAAGTAGGCTATGTCACTCAACTATTGAAACCTCCAGTAAATTATATCATAATTGTAATTGTCATAGGAATTATGATTGTAAAGCAAATGTCTA
>CALKVM010000065.1:0-5550 GCA_938049695.1 uncultured Candidatus Nitrosoarchaeum sp.
ACCCCAAAGCGTTGAGAAACACTGTATAGTACTCACATGCTTTTACTTGCGATAGTTTTGATGTAATCTGTGTAGAGTTTACAATATCTACTATTCCAACACAATAACTATGATCTATTTCTTTGAATGTTATCATTTGATCTTTTAAAAATGACTCTATCTCTTTTGAGCCCAATTTCAATCCAATTCTAGGTCCTAACATCATACTATCAATATATCTTGCAATGAGATAACTAGTTGTTAGCTAATCGTATAATTTTCTATATATTTTGCTAACGATTTATTACATCTTAAATAATGCTAATTTCTGCATGGTTGATTCAAAGAAACTTTTGTGTAATGTATGTGAGAAAAAATCTGCACTTTTAATTTGGGATGATCGTTATTCTGGATTTAGGGGTACATGCCTGGTATGTGGTAGTAATTGGCCTGAATCATGAAAGGATTAGCTTCATAAGTTCTATTGTAATTAAAATCATCATCAATGAGATCCAAAGCAATCATTACTAGTGCATTACCTTATGCAAATGGAGAGATACATCTGGGGCATGTTGCATCCACATATTTGCCGGCAGATGTTACAACAAGATTTCTGAAATTAAAGGGCGTTGAAGCTTACTATATTTGTGCATCTGATGATTTTGGTACTCCTATTTTGATCCAGTCTGAAAAAGAAGGAAAGACACCTTCTGAATATGTAGCACATTGGAATAAACGTGATTATGATGATTTTACTGCATTTGGTATTGACTTTGATTTTTTTTACAAAACAAGCTCTCCTGAAAATATTGCGTTTGTTCAGGATGTATTCAAAAAACTCAATAGTGCAGGCCACATATACGAAAAAGAAATAATTCAATTTTACTGCAACAATGACAAAAAATTTCTACCTGATAGATATGTCAAGGGCGTTTGTCCTTATTGTAATGCTGCTGATCAATACTCTGATCTTTGTGAAAGTTGCGGACGTGTTCCTGAAGAGATATCTGATCCAAAATGCTCTATTTGTGGACAAACTCCTACTAAAGAAAAGACAACTCATTTATTTTTCAAACTTAAAAATTTTGGTGATTCATTATCCAAATGGCTAGATGAAAATGAAAATCTGCAAAAAGATGTTAAAAAATACGTTCAGAACTGGATAAAATCTGGTTTAATTGATTGGGATATTACACGTGATATCTCTTGGGGTGTTCCAGTACCACTTGTTGGTGCTAAAGATAAGGTATTCTATGGTTGGTTTGATAATCACCTGGCATACATTTCAACTGCAGTAAAATTTCTTGAGGATAAAGGCATAAACGGAAAAGAGTTTTGGAATTCCGCAGACATTTATCATTTTATTGGTAAGGACATTGCTTATCATCATTATCTTTTCTTGCCTGCAATGCGTTTAGGGTTAAATGGCGAATACAGACTTCCTGATTTTATTCCAACTCGAGGTCATTTAACACTGCAATCAAAGAAAATCTCAAAAAGTAGAAACTGGTACATTGGACTGAGACAATTTTTAGAATACTATCCTGCGGATTATTTGAGATATTATTTGGTTGCAATAAATCCTTATTCTCAAGACGACTTGAATTTTGATTGGGATGAATTTACAAATAGGATTAATTCTGAATTAATTGGTAATCTTGGAAATTTTGTTAATCGTGCATTGGGATTTACAAAAAAAGCATTTGATGGAGTAATTCCAGAACCTGAAAATTATGATGAGAAAGATATTGAGGTAGAAACCAAAATAAAAAATCTTTCTGGTGAACTTGGAATATTGATGGAGCAAAATCATTTGGATCGAGCTCTCAAGAAGATCATGGAGTTTTCATCATTTTTTAATCAGTATTTCCAGCACAAAGAACCTTGGAAGAAAGGACCTGGAACTGCAAACTGTGTATTTTTATCAGTAAATGCTGCTCGTAGCATGGCAATAGCATTATTCCCATTTCTTCCTGAATCATCTCAAAAGATTTGGGTTCAGCTTGGATTTTCTGGTAAAGTCAATGAAAACAAATGGGATTCAATATCTGATATTGGTGTAAAATCTGGGCATGTTTTAGGCGATGTGTCTCCGTTATTTGTCAAAGTAGAAGAAGAAGATATTGCAAAATACAAAAAACAACTAGGCCCATCACAATGACAAAAATTATTCCAAGAATATCTACTAGGGGATACTATGATTTGAAATATGGCAAAACAATCAAAAAAAACTCTTATTTTTTATACCCAAAAAAAGACTTTGAGAAATTTATCGGTTCCAAAGAACTTGTCATAATGATTCATGGGTTGCAAAATGATAATGCAGGAGCCATTGCAAAAGTTATTTTGGCAAAAAACAGACTATCTAGGTTAGGTTATCATTTTCCAGTGATTGGATTTAGCTATGACTCTAACACTAATGGAGCTCATTTGTTAAAGCATGTCAAACGTGCACTTTCTGCTGGCCAAGTAATTGCAAAGAAAAACGGTCGTAATCTCTCTATGTTTATTGAGGATTTCAAATCTATCAGTCCTAAAACTAAGATCCGTCTTATGGGTCACTCTTTGGGGTCACAGGTAATTCTAAGCACTGTAGAACACTTGGCAAAAAAAAGTCAAAACAATGGAATTATTGAAAGTGTTTATTTTTTTGGTGCATCTATTACAAGTGATACACCATCATCAAAAAAATATGGAAAATTACTTGACAAAGTCATTAGAGGAAAAATTATAAATTATTTTAGTCCTACTGATGAGGTCTTGAATTGGGCAAATAATGAGAAATTTGTTAAAGGACCACTTGGACTAAACGGTGTAGCGGGTAAACCAATTTTAAAATATCATCAAAAATTAGTTAGTCCAAAAAATCATCGATTTGCAAGTTATGCTGTAGTATTGAAATCATTTCCATAGATTTTGTTTTACTGCATTAGTGTGATTCATCCTTGTTGATCGAGTGATGGTCTGCTGGTATGGTGAAATCTAAGGTTTTAGTTTGTAGATATTTTATTAAGTTTTATACACAAATAATACTTTAAATATAAAAAAACTTTCTCATGTGCATTGGATATCGATTTTACACTACAATTACCTTGTTTTTGGAGAATAGATACTGATGAAATTTAATTATCGTTTACTATCTCCAGTTTTTCTTTCAGTAATTTTACTAACTGGCATCATGGTGCTAGGATTTCCAACTCAAGATATTTTTGCAGCAGATGAAAAACAAAATGTAGGTGACAAGGACAAAAAACCACTAAAACAAACAACACAATCTAAAATAGAGTCTCTTAAAGGACTAAAGGCAAATGAAAAACGGGTAATTGTATTTTATAAAAATGATGTAAAATCTGAAGATCTCACAGAACTAACCAAAAAAGGAGCCAGTGTGAAGTCTGACTTTGAGAAAATGCGTGCAGTCGTTGTCCACATAGATGCAGCAAAACTCAAAGACCTTCAACTAGATCCAAACATAGAGCGCATTGTTGAAGACCATATAGTTCATGCCACACTTAATACAAGTATTCCGCAAATTGGTGCAAACTCTGTTTATTCTTCAGGAATTACTGGACAAGGTGTAAAGACATGTATTGTGGATACAGGAGTTGATGACACTCATCCTGCGTTAAATCCACTAATATCTCAACACGATTTTGTTAATGGAGACAATGATGCAACAGATGATCATGGTCATGGAACACACGTTGCAGGAATAATTGCATCAAGAGATTCTATTTACAAAGGAGTTGCACCTGATTCATCTTTGATGGCAGCCAAAGTTCTTGATTCTACTGGTAGTGGAACAGCCTCTGGTGTTGCTTCTGGTATAAATTGGTGTGTTGCAAATGGTGCTGATGTAATTAACCTGAGTTTGGGCGGTGGTTTGTTTACAGGTACATGTGATTCAAACCTAGATGCTATGGCTGTAAACAATGCAGTTGCCGCAGGTGTTATAGTTGTAGTTGCTTCTGGTAATGATGGTGAGATAAATAGAGTATCTTCACCAGCATGCGCTTCTGGTGCAATAGCTGTAGGTGCAATAGATAATTTGGATGGCAGAACAGACTTTTCAAATGAAGGACCACAGCTTGATGTTGTAGCTCCTGGTGCTCCTGTAACCTCGTTAAAAGCTCCAATTAATGGTGGTGGATTTGCAACATTTTATGGTACATCTATGGCAACTCCACATGTTGCTGGTCTTGCAGCGCTAATTCTTGATGCAAATCCTTCACTCACACAAATTCAGGTAAGATCCGCAATACAAAACAACGCCCTTGATCTTGGAGTTGCAGGTTTTGATACGATATACGGTAATGGAAGAATTCAAGCAAGTAATTATGTAAATAGTGTCTTGCCATTATCTGATTCAATTTCATCTGCTACTGGAACTGGGACAATTTCACTTTCTACTATTTCCGGTGGTATTTCATCTCTGAACTCTATATCGGAATCTACATTACCAACTTCTGGCAAACCTGCCCTCTCATTCCCACATGGATTTACATCATGGACTGTGGCTGGGTTAACCTCTGGACAAACAATAACTGTTACACTTACATATCCATCAGCAATTCCTGCTGGCTCTCAATATTGGAAGGTAATTGGTGGAAGCTGGGTAGATGCAACATCAATTCTTGGAAGCAATGATGGTGATAACACACTGACATTAACCATACAAGATAATGGACCATTTGATGTGAATCCTGCATCTGGAATAATATCTGATCCTGGAGGACCAGGAGTAAATCCACCAACCATCTCAATCTCTGATGTTACAGTAACTGAAGGCAACTCTGGTGGTCTCACAGAATCCGCATTCACAGTCTCAATATCATCTCCATCAACATCATTTGTTACAGTAGATTACGCAACGTCTGATGGAACTGCCACAGCAGCAAGTGATTATCTTGTTCAAACCACTGGCATGATAGCAATTCCACCCGGTGAAACAACAGTAGGTGGAGTTTTATTTTCAGTATCAGGTGATACAACATTCGAAGCAGACGAGACATTCAATGTTGCACTGTCAAATCCAGTTGGTGCTACCATCTTGGATGGGGATGCAGTTGTCACCATACTAAATGATGATGGCATTATAATTCCACCAAGAGCATTTCTCTCAATTAATTTAGGCGGCTCTGGTACAATACTCTCAGTGTTTGGTTCTGGATTTACTTCTGGCTCTGATGTAACTGTCCAGTTTGATGGTACAACTCTTAGTATTACACCTGCAACCAATGGTAAATTTACCACTCCAATAACAATTCCAACATCAATCTCTGGTACTCACATTATCTCTGCATCAGATGGAGTAAACACTTTTACAAATCAATTCATAGTAATTGCCCCTAGAGTCACTCCAACTGGAACCGTACTATTTTTGAATCCAATAAATTCAGCTAGTCCAGATTCTGTTGTATTATTACATGGTAAAGGATTTGCAGGAAACGCAGAAGCTACAATAACCATATCCGTTGATGGGGTACCAATTACGACAACTCCCGTGGGAAAAGTAGGATCATTTAAGAATATTTCAATTACAATGCCATCTACACCAGGTACACATACTAT
>CALKVM010000066.1:0-4742 GCA_938049695.1 uncultured Candidatus Nitrosoarchaeum sp.
ATTGGAACGATCGGACTATCATTTGCATTAGAGTTTGAAGAAATAAAACTTGATAAACCTTTTATGATAAAACTGCATCAGACATTATCTATTGATAATCTAGATGTGACATTTTGGGGAATAGATGATTCAAGATGTCCATTAGACGTGACATGTATTTGGGAGGGACGTGTCTCTGTCACACTTTATATTTACAACCAAACACAATATAGAATCCTGACCCTTACTACAGGTGAAAACACAACTTTGTATGTTGATTCATATGAAATTAACTTAATTGACATCTTGCCTTATCCTGTTAGTGTAAAGGATATCTCAAAAGAATATGTTGCAACAATCAGTATATCTAAAAATAAAAATGAAATTGTTTTGCCACCGTTAAAGCAATCTAAAAGTGGTGTCAAACCTGATCTAGTTGATTGTAAATCTTCTCTTGTCTTAATCATAAAAAATAGTGACGGTTCACCAGCTTGCGTAAAACTAGAGACAAAAGCAAGATTATTTGAAAGAGGTTGGGCAAAAGATGCGGTTTAGATATGTGTAGAGTTTGAGACACATTTGTTCAAATATAGATCTCAAGATTGATTTATAATCACAACCTAAATGAATTGAATCAATTTGCCAATAGAGTCAGGCGTGATCACATTAGAACTTTGGATTGTCTTTTTTGTAATTCTGTCAGTTACAATAGCGATTGATCTTGGCTTATTCCATAAAATTAAAAGAAAACTAAGCAAAACCCCCCAAACTGAAACAGAACATGTGATGTCTAGCAAAGAGGCTCTTGGTTGGACACTTACTTGGATCTCCCTCGCCGGTGTCTTTGCGGGTGTGATCTATTTTGCACTAGGCAATGATAAGATGATGGAGTTTGTTACTGGTTATGCTCTAGAAAAATCACTTAGCGTAGATAACATGTTTGTGTTTTTGCTGGTATTTACTACATTGGGAATTCCTCACAAGTATCAGCACAGGGTTCTCTCATATGGAATTTTAAGTGCAATTGCAATGAGAATAGTGCTAATTCTTGTTGGGGCATCATTACTGGATAACTTTCATTGGATGATTTACATTTTTGGTGGATTACTCTGGTATACTTCAATTAGAATGATCATTCAAAAAGAAGAAAAGAAAATCGAACTAGAAAAAAACATTGCAGTTAGAGTTCTAAAAAAATTCATGCCCGTTAATCTTAGTCTAGTTGGAAACAAGTTCATTGTATCAATTAACGGAGTAATGCATGCTACACCATTACTAGTCGCACTTGCAATTATCGAGTTGACTGATTTGGTATTTGCAATGGATTCTATTCCAGCAGTTTTGTCAATAACTAGAGACCCATTCATAGTAATTACATCAAACGTATTTGCGATTTTAGGTTTGAGAGCATTGTACTTTTTAATTGGCGGTATGATGGAAAAATTCCACTATCTCAAACCAGGACTAATTGTACTGTTATTATTTATTGGAACAAAGATGATAATTTCAGAGATTTATCATATTCCAACTATAACCTCATTGATTATTGTATTTGTAATTCTTGCAACAGTTATTGTGGCTTCATTACTAAAACCAAAGACTGTAAAACAAAAATAAACAAGAGTATTTTTAAATATCCATATTAAATATACGTTCTACATATTCCCTTATACAAGTATGGTGATAAATCTACACATTGGTTCTATAGCGGGATTGCTCTATCTGTAATGTCAAATGTTGATCACAATTGATCAAATGGGTAGTGAAATTTATTATCTAATTTATTAAATTTGGATTTAATTGAACATTTGTACTTTGAATAGAAAATTACCAATTAGTTTGTGCTTTAGTTTATTGCTGTTAATTGGCACTGTATCAATCTATGGACTTGTATTGGATATGACAAATAATCTCCTACACGTTGCAGACACTGACAATGATGGATTTCAGGCATTTGCATTGAATTCCACATCTCTAGTACCTAGTTCACCAAAAAATCTTAAGGCATTACCAATTTCCCTCAAATCTGTTATTCTTATCTGGGATGAACCTATTCTGACTACGAATATGACTGCTATAACTGGATATAAAATTGAATTCAAGGTAGGCACTACCAGTTTTACTACTATAACTGCAGATACCAAGAGTACTGTTACATCTTTTATTCACGATGGTTTGGACTCTAGTAAAACATACTCTTACCAAATATCTGCAATAAATTCAAAAGGATCCAGTAATCCCTCATCCATAACAACTGTAAAGCCTGCAGCATCCAAAGTTCCAACAGGATTAATTGCAACAGCTATCTCTCCTTCTCAGATTAGACTTTCCTGGTATCCACCATCTGATACATTCCGTCTTCCAATTAGTGGGTATGAAATTAAACAAGTATTTGCAGCTGATACTTTTGGTGACACATTAGGTTCTACAAATGGGAAAACAACTAATTATGTTGTAAGTAATCTTAAAACTGACAAGTCATATTCTTTTGCAGTTACTGCAAATCTCAGTATTGGTGCTACAGGACCTTCAAACATATCTTCTGCTACTCCTAAAACAACATCTGTTGATGTATCTACAACTCCTTCATCATCTACTATTGCAATAATTACAATTCCTACACCGCCAATAAAATTAACTGCAACAATTGTATCTTCTACTCAAATCAATCTTTCTTGGAATCCTCCTACATCTGATGGGAACTCGCCAATCACTGGTTATAAAATTGAAGTAAGAAAAGATACTGGAACTAATTCCACATTAGTAGAAGATACAAAGAGTACGACGACAACATATTCTCATACAAATCTTGTTGCAAATTCAAAACATACATACAAAGTATATGCAATAAATTCTGCTGGTACAAGTACCGCATCAAATGAAGTTTCATCTACTCCTGTAACCACTCTTAAGATGAACCCATTAGGTAAACTGAGTATCGATGAAGGAAAACCTTTGTCGTTTGCTGCCAAAGTAACTGACACGTCATTAAGCGGACTTGTTTTTAGTCTGGACAAAAATTATCCATTAGGTGCAAAAATTAACTCCAACAATGGCATGTTTACATGGACTCCAAATGATTCACAAGGTGCAAAATCATACGTATTTGATATAGTTGTAACTCTAGGCTCGTTAACTGATAGACAATCAATTACCATTACTGTAAATGATGTTTTGAATAATCCAGAACCAACTAAAACACCAGAACCAACTAAAACACCAGAACCAACTAAAGAATTAGAACTAGCCTCATTCGTTGATAAATCAAAAGATCCACAATCATATGTTGATAGATACAACAAAGAACCAAGTTACAAAAAATGGTTTGATACAAACTTCCCACAATACTCTTCAATTTATGAAGCAGTTGGGTTAACTGAACCAAAAACAGATGCCACAAAAGTTGAGAAACCTAAATTTGGAATATGTGGCACTGGAACAAAGTTGATTGATGGAATCTGTACTGTTATTGATGTATCAAAAGCTAAATCATGGTGGAAGTTTTGGTAGTGTGTGATTATCTAAATCATAAATAACTATTTTTTTAATCTAATGATTATGATAAATTTTTAAAATAAAATTAATGTTTATTTTTTTGTCATTTTACGTCCTAAACCAAAAATAATTCCACCAATTATTATTAAAATAATGCTAAACATTGACATCCACTCATAATATTTTATGTATTCTTCTTTGAATCGTGGATCGTTTTGAAATTGTTCTTGAGGAATATCAGTCAAGTAAAGTGCCCATAAAGAAAATCCACACAATGAAATTCCTAAACCAAAAAATGCAATCATAACATATTTTGGAGCACCAGTAATCATGTTGAAAACAAGCAAAACCTACTATTTAGAGCAATGACACAACATTCAGTTTTGAAATTAATTCATTTTTTCCATGAGATACTTGTCTTTTCTAAATTTGGCAAAAATATTGCGTATTGAGGCAATTTGTATTTCATAAAAAAATTTGCTTTTGAACTAGGATAATTACTGTACACATATTCTCTAATTTCAGATAAACTCATTTTTGCCAATTTGTAAAATTCTTCATTTTGCCATTCAGAATATTCTAGTTTACTCATGAAATTAAAATTAGAAACTATGTTTTTCCAAAGATGAATCAAAAATTATTCAAATGTTGGTTAGTTTTCTCAAACTATATCTAGTTTTTAGAAAAACAAATGCTAATTCTCGTAGATTTGCCTTTTAATGTCTAATACATGGTCATTAAAAATCTCAATTCCTGCATCAAATAATTCCATTGTATTTTCAACTGAATTGGGTTGATTCTCATCTATTCTTTTGTTTGTTAGGTACTGACCAGAATCATGAATATATTTTTCAAATACCATCCCAAAAATACATTCGTGCATGTTTTTAATTTCCCATCTTTCCTTTGTTGAGTTTATTAAATTGAAATACTTTGGAATTTGGCTTGTTGCCATTTTAAGCAAATTTTCTAATTCCATTTTATCTTCTATCTTGAGTCCCATGTTTTACAATTAATCTGATTTTTTCTCTGAAATTAAGAGTTTTGATTAGGTAATGACGATATTTTTTGAGGCTGATGTTTTGATTTTTTAAAATCTATCTCCACTTGATTGCTGTCAAAATAATCTCACCAAAACTAGTAACCTTTCTCACACTTTGTTGGTTATACAAATCTCTAAACCTTAAGCCATGACACACGACGATATCGATATTATCGGTAAAAACGTCAAAGACATGTACGGAACATTCATGGGCAAAGTCATTGGA